>NZ_JBXKJL010000418.1:0-54444 GCF_056994735.1 Geomonas sp. | reverse complement strand
GGGAATTCTCTCCCCCGGATGGCATCGCCTCCTCCCGGTGTTCAGGGGCGCGACGAAACAGGCTGTTATAGCAATGGCGGTGCCAACTGGTGAAACGGGAGCTTAAATCTTCGATTTCATTAGAAGGAAAGATCAGGCGGAGACGACGAAGGGGTATAACATCTGTCGCTGCGGGGTCTGGGGCTGTCAGGATAATGTTTACACAACGGGGATTATGGAGGGGGTATAACTTTTGTCGTCAAAATAATGAAAGTTATACCCCATTGAGGCCGGGAACGCGCCCCGCTTGAGGAGGTTCTATCTCTCCCCAGTTGGAGATCCATTTATCTCCCCCTCGCTTGAGGAGGTTCTATCCACTTCCCCCCTTGATAAAGGGGGGCGGGGGGGATTGCTTTGGAGGTGAGATGCGGGTGAAGCCATGAAGATGAAAGGTCAAAGGGGGGGAACGAAGCGGCATCTTCACCCCCGGCGCTGGAGGCGCTTGCTCAACGCGGGCTGGGAGATGCCCAGAAGCCTCGATGCTATGGACTGGTTGTTGTCCGCGCGGCGCATGGCTTCGTCCACCAACTGCTCCACGGTTTCGGAAAGGGTCGGGATCTCCTCCCATCCGGCGAAGAGGCTCTCATGGTTCGCTTTGGGATGCACGGTCGCCCGTTCTCCCCTCTGCTCCATGGCCAACTGAAAGGTGTTCATCGACAACATCCGGGAGTTATGCACGCTCATGGCATCAAAGACCATGGCTCTGAGCTCGCGGAGGTTCCCCGGGAAAGTGTAGTTGCTGAGCAGGGTTATCAGTTCCTTCGGGTAGCTCGGGACTTTCTTCTCAAAGATGGCGGCCGTCTCTGCGAGAAAGTGGTCGAGGAGGAGCGGGATATCGTCCTTGCGCTCGCGAAGGGGCGGGATGTGCACGTGGTGGGCGCGCAGACGATAGTAGAGGTCCTTCCGGAAGGCGCCGCTGTCGCGCTTTTCGGAAAGATCCTGATGGGTGGCCACCACGATCCTCGCCTTCAGCTGCTTGGCCATGTCGCTTCCCAACGGGTAGTATTCCCCCTCCTGCAGCAAGCGCAAAAGCTTCACTTGGCAGGACAGGGAGAGGTCACCGATCTCGTCCAGAAAGAGCGTCCCTTCGGCGGCCTGCTCCACCATCCCGCTGCGGTTCTCGTCGGCACCGGTGAAGGCGCCCTTGCGGTGGCCGAACAGGGTGTCGGTGAAGACGCTGTCCTCCAACCCCGCCACGTTCACTGAAACCAGGGGGCCGTTTCCGCGGCTGAGGGTATGCACTGCACGGGCGACCAGTTCCTTGCCGACGCCGCTTTCCCCGGTGATCAGGATGGGCTGGGTGCTCTTGGCCACGGCCTCGATGTACTGGAAGATGGAGCGCATCGTCTTGTTGTTGGTGATTATCGAAGAGAAGGCTTGAGGACACTCGAGCCGGTCATTGAGGAAGCGCTGCCGCATCTCCTTGTTTTCCCGCTGCAGTTCCTGCATGCGGATGGCCCGGCGCACCGAGTCCAGTATCCGCTCCTCCTCGTCGGTCTTGACCAGGTAGTCGAAGGCACCCAGTCTCATGCAGCGGACGGCGGTTTCGATCTGGTTCATCCCGGAAAGCATGATCACGGAGATCTCCGGATGCTCCTCGGCAATGGCGGCCAGAAGTTCTTCACCGGAAATGTGCGGCATGGTGATATCGAGGAGCAGGAGACCGACGTCCTGTTGCGAAAGGAAGTCGAGTACCTTCCTGGGGTCGCTCAACTGCGAGATGTTGCTGATGACGCCGGGGCCTTCCAGCATCATACTCAGGCTGCGCAGCCATGGCGGCTCGTCGTCCACGAGGAGAACTCGAAAAGCAGGGTAGAGAGCTTCGGGCATAACAATTGATCCTTTAGCAGCAATAAATCCCCTCGCCCGGCGGGTGGAGGGGCCTTCGGATTCAGCGTCATCCCCGAGTGCCTCTATCGGGGATCCAGCCCTGGATTCCCGCTTAAACCCGCGGGAATGACGGCCATTGCTCCCTCTCCGCGCCTGCGGGCTGAAGCGCCCTTCGGCGCGCAAGCCCGACCCTGCCGGACGTTAGAGGGAGTCTGTTAAACGTTAGAGGAAGGTTAGTTAAACTGTGACGGCCGGGAGCGACAGGGTGACGGTGGTGCCTTCCCCAACGACCGAGTCGAAGGTCAGGCTCCCCCCGTGCTCCTTCACTATCCGATCGGACACCGACAAGCCCAGACCGGTCCCGCCATCCTCTCGCTTGGTGGTGAAGAAGGGATCGGTCAGCCGCGGCAGATGCTCCGCCGAGATCCCCCTCCCCTCATCGTGCACCATGCAGAGGACCCGCCCATCCTCGCATGAGGTGACGATGGAAACCTTCTGCCCCTTCCCTTCCAGGGACTGGTAGGCGTTGAGGAGGAGATTGACTATCACCTGCTCGATGCGCTGGACGCTCCCCATCACCGGCGGCAGGTCGTCGGCAAAGCTCGCCTGCAGCTCATGGCCGTTCTTGGCCACCGCTTTCTCGACCAGTCGCACGGCGGCCTGGGCCACGACGTTAATTTCCACACTCTCGGTCAGGTCGGAGTTGTCCCGGCGGGCGAAGTCCTTCAGCTCGGAGACGATCCTCTTGATCCTCTTGGCAGCGTCCTGGGTCTCGGCCAGCATCAGCGGGAGCTCGTCGCGCAGCCGGGAATAGCGGTGCCGCCCCAGGGTGAAATCCCCGTTCTCCCGGTACCACTCATCCAGGATCGGCAGCGAAAAGCGGTACGCCTCGTCGAAAAGCGGCAGGTTCAGCAGGATCAGCGCATTGGGATTGTTGATCTCGTGAGCCACCCCCGCCACCAGGATCCCCAGCGAGGCCATCTTGTCCGCCTGGACCAGTTGGTCCTGCTGCAGCCGCAACTCTTCAAGGGCCCTTTGCTTCTCCGCCACCTCCCGCGCCAGTTCGCGCGTGCGCTGAGTGACCTCCTTCTGCAGCATGCGGGACCAGAGAAGGGTTCCGAAAAGGATCAGCAGCAGCGGCACCGCCACCAGCGCCACGTAGCGCGCCACCCGCTCCCAGGACACGGGCTGTGACTCCAGTACGCCCAGCCACTTCCCGTGGATCTCCTGGAACTGGCCCGAGCGCTTCAGGACCGCCAGCCCCTCGTTGAACTTCCCGAGGAGCTCGACGTTCCCCTTCCTCACGGCGTAGCCATACTGCTGGATGATGAAGGGCTTGGCCACCGGGACGATCCGCTTGAGCCCCAGTTCCTTCTCGAGGTACTTCCCGGCCAGCTTCGAAACAAGGGCGCAGTCGTGCTTGCCGCTGTTCAAAAGTCGCAGCGCTTCGGCCAGGGTATCGGTCAGGATCACCTTGGCCTTCGGGTCGTAGCTGCGCATGAAGTCTTCCATGATGCTGTTACGCATCACGATGACCTCCTTGCCGTGCAGATCCTCGACCGACCTGATCCGCCTGTCGTCCCTCCGGGTCCAGATCGACTGGTAAAGCATGGCGTGCGGCGTGGAGAAATCGACCTCGCGGGTGCGCTCGTTGGAGTAAGCCATGCCCTGGACGATGTCGACCTCCCCGCCGTCGAGGGCCCGGCGCATGCCGTCCCACGAGCCCAGGCGGATCTCCACGTTGAGACCCATCACCTCGGCGATTGCGCGGGTGAGCTCCACGTTGAATCCGGCGGGCTTGCCGTCCTTATCCAGGAATTCGTAGGGGGGATAGTTCCAGTCCCCGCCGACCACGATCGTGGCGGGCTGCCCCCTCTCCGCCCCGGCACCGGTCGCGAGGACATTGAGCAGCACCAGCACGGCGAAAAGGACCAGCGGCAGGCGGCGGAGCGAAACTGCACAGGCGGATGCATACCAGGCCGGGCGCAGGGAGTCGGATCGGTTGTTGGTGAGGCGCACAGGCAATACCTTAAGGGGTGGGTGATGACGCAGGGGACAGCAAATAATTCCACATAAGTGGCGAGGAAGTCAACAAAGGTTACGACCCCCCAGGCGGAACGGTGGACTCTCCATCTTTCGTCCCCCTCAGGTGTTGCCGCTGCCACGGGAAGGGCGAAGGCTGGCAATGCTGCCGACGGCGGCATGGAAGGCGCAGAAAATGCGCCCTTCGACAGGCTCAGGGCGAACGGTTGCATAACGAGACGCCGGTGCCAACGGTTGCATTGCGAGACGCCCCTCGACAGGCTCAGGGCGAACGGTTGCATGACGAGACGCCGGTGCCAACGGTTGCAAGGCATCATTATAAAGCTGATGCTTATTTAAGAGCGCCGGCCTCATGGACACGCGGAGCTGCGGCTTTTCACACTACATCACCACGTGCGATCACGAACTTGGGGGGCATCCGATTTAGGGCTCGACGCCGCCGATATCACTCTTGTTTTTTGCCTAAGGTCTGGTAGATTTACGTCCATGAGCACTGAGACCGCCGGGCTCTCGGGGCGATGATTCAAACCGGCTCCTTCAATGAGAGGAGAACCGGCCCGGCTGGCAACAACAACACGGACAGGTGGTCATATGCAGCTCGCCCTTTATCTCGAACATGGCGAAAGATTCGCTCGCGCGGCCAAGAAACTCCCTCCCCACACTCCGGTCGACATCGATTCCACCCTCCTCGATTGCGGCATAGAAATTCTGCCGATAGCGGCCTCCCATTTCCTGGGCCCCGAACACCTTCCCGGCATCGAGTTTCCCTACCCCGAGATCAGGGTGGTCTTCAGGCTCAAGGAGCGTCCCGCGGTGGCGGCCATCTACGGCATCGACGTTTTCGTCACCGACGCCACCCTTAGCCTGGTGAACCACGCGCTCGGGCACAACCACATCGAGATCAACCGCAGGTATGCCCAGATAGAGCGCTACATCTCCACTAAGCAAAACGGCCTGCTGGAGCTGGTGGGGTGCAGCCACAAGGCCCTGATCGACCGCCTCTCGCACGCCTTCGTGGACCTGCGGAGCGCCTACCTGCGTGCCCTGGAGGAAGAGGGGTGTCTCCCGGTGCCGCGACTCATCTGATCGGGACAACGGCACCACCAAAGAAAAAGGCGACCGCTGGGCCGCCTTTTTCTTTTTCTGCTTCCCCCCTGCCGGTCAGGCCAGCTTGAACCTGTGCACCAGGGTCTGCAGCATCTGCGCGTCCGCGGCCAGTTGTGCCGAGGCCGTCGCGGTCTGGCTGGCGCCCTGCGAGGTTTCGTGGACCACTTCGGTCACCTGCTGGACGTTCATGGTGATCTGCCCCGTGGTGGCGGTCTGCTCTTCCGCGGCGGTGGCGATCTGGTTTATCTGCATGGTCACTTCGTTGATCTGATGGAGTATCTCCCTCAATGCTTCCCCCGATTTCTCGGAACTGGCCGCTCCCCTCTCGACCTCGCTGACCCCCTCCTCCATGGCGGAGACAGCCACCTTGGTGTCCTTCTGGATGGCACGGATCATGTCGGAGATCTCCTTGGTGGCCTTGGTGGTCCTCTCCGCCAGCGCCCTGACCTCGTCGGCTACCACGGCGAACCCTCTCCCCTGCTCGCCGGCGCGGGCGGCTTCGATGGCGGCATTGAGCGCCAGGAGGTTCGTCTGGTCGGCGATGTCCTCGATGGTCCCCACGATCTCCCCGATCTGCTCGGAGCGCGCCCCCAGGTTCTCCACGGTCTTGGCCGACTCCTTGACCTGCTCGGCGATCCTGCTCATGCCGGAGATCGTTTCCTGCACCACCGCCTCTCCCCTGGTCGCGGAAGCGCTGCTGTGCCTGGACCTTTCCGCGGCCAGGTTGCAGTTGTGGGCTATGTCACCGCTGGTGGCGGCCATCTGCTCGCTGGCCGTGGCCACCGAGGTGGTCTGGGCTGCCACTTCCTCCGCCCCGGCAGCGATCTGCTCGGCTGTAGACTGGAGCTGCTGGGAGGCGGCGGCGACCTCGCCCGAGGTGGCGGCGACCTTCTTCAGGATCTCGTTCATGCTGGCCACCACCTTGCGGGACGACTCCGCCAGCAGCCCGATCTCGTCGTTGCCGGAGAGGTCGATCTTCACGGTGAGGTCCCCTTCCGCCAGACGCGAGTTCATCTTGACCAGCTCGGAAACGGGACGGGTGATGCTTCTGGTGACAAGGTAGCCGAAAATACCACCCAGCAGCATCGCTATGGCCGAAAGAACGATGCTCAGGTTGCGGGTCGAATCGGTCGCCTGCTTCACGTCCTTCCCCGCCTGCAGCAGGTGGTTGGACTGAAGGTCGATCATGTCCTTCACAGCCTTGATGTAGACCATCTGCGCGTCGCGGTATTTTCCGTTGATGAGGGCGATGGCTTCCTTCTTTTGGCCCGAGAGGATGTCGTCGATGACCTCCTTCTGCAGCGCCTTGTACCCCGGCCTGCAGGCGCTGATCGCCTTGAGGGCGGCCTTGGCATCATCGCTTTCCACGGTTTTTTCCAGGACTTCGAAGTTATGCACCGTTGTCTTGCTCAGTTCGGGGATACGGTCCAGCTCCTTTTTCATCTCGACCGGGTCCTCACTGATGATCGCGTTGCGTATGCAGCGCGCGATCACGTTTATGTTGTCGTTCACCTCGGTGAGCATGACCACCTTGGGCCACTTGTCACCGGTTATGACATCGACCTTCTTGTTGATGTAGGAGAGCCTGTTTACCGAGAAGACGCAGACCGCAAGCATGATGATGAGAATGGCGGCAAAGCAGCCTGCCAGACGGATACCTATTTTCATGAAACCTCCTGATTTCCCCTGAACCTTGATTAGCAAGCGGGTCTCCCCGCAGCTTTGGAATGTCCTATCTTCGAGATCGCACCGATCCCGCTCCGAGACGGTGCCGGCGCCAGCCACCCCGGTTACCCGCTTCTGCAGTCACCGACCTTGCCACTCGCGAAACCGGTCCAGAGCTCGATGGCGCGGTAGAGTGCAATCGGGTCGTACGGCTTGGTGATGTGGCCGTTCATCCCCGCCTCCAGGCTCTCCTTCACGTCCTGCTCGGCGGCGTTGGCCGAAACAGCCAGAATGGGGAGAGCGGCCACGCCGCCCCGGGGAAGTTGCCTGATATGGCGGGTAGCGGTCAGCCCGTCCATGACCGGCATCTGGATATCCATCAGCACCAGGTCGAAATCGAGCCGGCTGACCAGATCCACCGCCTCGACGCCGTTGCTGGCCACCGTGACCTCCAGACCCCGGTTTTGCAGCAGCGCCACCGCAACCTGCTGATTGAAGACGTTATCCTCCACCAGCAGGATACGCTGCCCTTCGAAACGGCTCCCGGCCGAAGCCTTGCTGCCGGAGTCTGGCGTCTTTCCTTCCTCGCCGGCGATGAAGGGGACCCTGAAGAAAAAGGTGCTCCCCACGCCGGCAGTGCTGTCACACCAGATCCGCCCCCCCATCAGGGAGGTGAGCCTCCTGCTGATGGCGAGCCCCAGTCCCGTTCCGCCATAGGTGCGGGTATTGGACCCGTCGACCTGGGTGAAAGGCTGGAAGAGCTGGGCCTGGTCCTGGGCGCTGATCCCGATTCCGGTATCCCTCACCGAGAATTCCAGTTCCACCTCGCGCCCCCTGCGGCTGGCCACCGCCACCTGCAGGGAGATCGATCCCTCCATGGTGAACTTGAGGGCATTTCCGAGGAGGTTGTTGAGTACCTGAGTCAGGCGCAGCCGGTCGCCCAGCAGCCATTCCGGCATTTCCGGCGCCACCTCCACGGCCAGCTCGATCCCCTTCTGCCGGGCCCTCATGCGGAAGACCGTCACCACCTCCTCGACCAGCTGCCGGGTGGCGAAGTTCACCTTCTCGATCTCGAGTCTGCCCGCCTCGATCTTGGAGAAGTCCAGGATGTCGTCGATGATCCCCAAAAGCGACTCGGCCGAGATGGTCAGGGTCTGCAGGTACTCGTTTTGCCGGGAGGTCAGCTCGGTCTCCCCCAGCAGATGGCCCGCCACGATGATGGCGTTCATCGGGGTGCGAATCTCGTGGCTCATGTTGGCCAGGAATTCGCTCTTGGCCTTGCTGGCCCGCTCCGCCTTCACGGTCAGCTCGTGGGCCCGGTCCATGGCCTCGGTCAGCCGGCGGTTGGCCCCCTCCAGTGCCCGCTTGCCCTGCAGGAGCGCCTCCTCGGAGCGCTTTCTCTCGGTGACGTCCGGCATGATCCCGATGAAGTGGGTGATCTCCCCCTGCTCGTCCAGAAGGGGGGTGATGCTGACGTCCTCGTCGTAGAGTGTCCCGTCCTTGCGGCGGCTGGACATGACCCCGTGCCAGGGGCGCTTTTCGCCCAGGGTCAGCACCAGATCCTCGACGAAGTTCGAGGCCTCTTCGGCAGAGAGCAGAGAGACCGGGTTCCGGCCCAGGGCTTCTTCAGCCGAGTAACCGGTCTGCCGGGTGAAGGCGCGGTTGACCCAGATGATCCTGGAGTCGTGATCGGCGATCAGGATGCTGCTGGCCGCGGCTTCCAGGGCGGCGGACTGCAGTCTCAGGCGCGCCCCGGTCTCCCTGGCTTCCCATGTGTCCCTGAAGGTCATGACCGCCCCGCGCAGCTTCTCGCCGCTCCATACCGGGATGGCGCTGAAGTCGGCGAGGAAACAGGAGCCGTCCTTCCTGGAGAGGCGCTCGTCGTCCGAGTAGTGCGAAGTGCCGGCGGCGAAGGCGGGATAGATGCGGCACTCGCCCTCCTTGCAGTTGAGGCACCGGGGATGGGTGCGGTGCAGCACCTCCCGGGCGTCCCGGCCCAGGAGTTCCCCGGCGGATTGGTAGTCGAGCAGAGCCATGGCGCCCCGGTTCACGAAGCTGATCGTTCCCGAACTGGTGATCCCCAGCACCCCTTCATCGACCGAATCGAGGATCAGCCTCGCGTAGTCCTCCGCCTCGGCCCGCAGCGACACCTCCCCCTTGAGGCGGCGGGCGACCAGGTAGAGGGCGACGCCGGAGCCGGCCACGGTGAAGGAAAGGGCCAGCAGCAGGTTCCTTACCGCCTTCCTCAGCGGGCGGTATGCCTCCTCGACGGGGAAGTTTGCCGCCAGGATCCAGGGTGCTCCCTGCAGGGCCTTGAAGGAAGTGACCGCTTTCACCCCGCCGGAGGTCACGGTCTCGCCGCTTCCCTCGAAGCCGGAGAGGGCGCGGTCGTACAGGAGGTTCACGCCGGGAGCCGGATCGGCCTTGAGAATCCTGCGCTGATCCGGATGGACGATCATGGTCCGGTCCGGGCCGAAGAGGTACAGGTACCCTCCGCTCCCGATCCTGGCCTGGGCGATGTTGCTGAGGAAGTTGTCGTGGAGGAGGTTGAGCGCCCCGCCCAGCACCCCCACCAGCCGTCCCCCCTTCACCACGGGGGCGGCGAACATCACCACCGCGTCACCGTTGACGCTGCAGATGTAGGGCTCCGACACGACGGCGCGCCGCTTGCCGATTACCTCCTTGAGGTAGCTCCGGCCGGAGAAATCGTCACCGAGCGGCGTCCCCCTGCGATGGCTATGGGCTGCCAGCAGCTTCCCCTCGGCGTCGAAAAGGAAGATGCCGTGGTCAAAGGAGCTGACCTTGCCATGCCGCTCCACGAACTCGCGGGCTTCCCCCAGGTTCCCGAAGTGATCGACCCCCAGTTCCATGGCCAGGCTGGAGATCAGGCGCAGGTGGTCCCTGATCTTGTCGTCAACGTCATGGGCCAGCGTGTTGACCAGGGCCAGTTGCTGCTTCTCCACATTCTCCATGATCGCGGTGCGGAAGCTGTTGACGATGATCCAGGACAAGGCGCCCTGCATAAGGATCAGCGCGAGGCCGATCCCCATGGTCATCCTGAGGCTGTGGTTTAGCTTTAGTGACATCTGCAGGTATCCTTACCTTCTACCTCTTCGATCAGGCCAGCCTGAACCGCCCCACCATTATTCCGACTAATCAGGGGCTAGGGGCTGGGGACTAGGGACTAGTAAAGACAAAGCCCTAGCCCCTGACTTACTAGCCCCTAGCCCCTAGCCCCAGCCACTGTCCCGCTGCGGTACAGCGTGAACTGCGCCTACCCTGTATTCAGCAGGAGGGGTGCCAAAACTCCCCCCCATATATTTCCGGTGAGTTAGCAGCGGACCAGGCGGAGGAATTGTCCCACTGAGGGACAGGTGGGACAGTTGGGGACAGATCGGTGGGTCAGGCGCGGTAGAAAGCCTTGCGGTTAATCTTCAACAGCTGAGAGGCCTTCGACTTGTTGCCGCCGCAGCGCTCCAGGGTGATGGAGAGTATCCGCTCCGTAAGCGCATCGAGCGAGAGCTGGTCCGCCGGGAGGGCGAGCGTGTAGCTCACGGTGCCGGCTGCTGCCTCGCTCACCCCCTGGTCGGGGTTGACGGCTCCGATTCCGAGGTGCGAGGGGCGGATAAGTTCCCCGTCGGTCAGGATCGCCGCCCGCTCGAGGCAGTTGCGCAGTTCCCGGACGTTTCCGGGCCAGCGGTAGGAAAGCATAGACTCCATGGCCTTTTGCGAGATCCCCGGCAGCGGCTTTCCCAGGTGCTGACGCAGCTGCTCGAGGATGTGCTCGCACAGGATGGGGATGTCGTCCTGACGCTGGCAGAGCGGTGGTATGGTCAGCGGGAAGACGTTGATGCGGTGGTAGAGGTCCTCGCGGAACCTCCCTGCCGCCACCAGCTCGGCCAGGTTTCTGTTGGTGGCCACGATGACCCGGCACTGGAGCTCGACCGGGGTATTGCTGCCGATCTTCTCGAAGACCCGCTCCTGCAGGACCCGCAGCAGCTTGGCCTGGAGCGGCAGGGGCATGTCGCCGATCTCGTCCAGGAGGATGGTCCCTCCGCGGGCCGCACTGAACTTTCCTTCCCGGTCCCGGTCTGCCCCGGTGAAGGCCCCGCGGACGTGGCCGAAGAGCTCGCTTTCCAGAAGGTGCTCCGGGATGGCGGCGCAGTTGACGGCCACGAAGCCGGCCGGAAGCCCCTTGGCCGCGAAGTGGATGGCCCGGGCCAGAACTTCCTTACCCGAACCGCTCTCGCCGTAAATGGCCACCGTGGTCTGGCGGGCCGTGGCCACCTTGGAGGCCAGCTCCAGCATCGCCTTCATGGCGCCATTGGCCGTCACGATGCTCTGGAAGGTGAAGCGCTCCCGCAAAAGCCCCTTGATCTGCTCGTTTTCCTGTACCACCCGCCGGTACTCGAGGGCCCGCTGGACGGTGATCCGCAGGTCGTCGGGGTTGTAGGGCTTCACCAGGTAGTCGTAGGCCCCAAGCCGCATGGCCTCGACGGCCCCCTCGACGCTGCCGTGGGCGGTGACCATAATGATCGGTGTCCCGGGGTGCCTTTTCTGCACCTCCGCCAGGAGCTGGAGTCCGTCCATGCCGGGCATGAACAGGTCCGAGATGATGAGATCCACGTGCCGCTCCTGGGCGATGGCCAGGGCTTCGGCTCCGTTTGAGGCAGTGATGGCGTGAAAGCCGCCCAGAGAAAGGTGCGTCTCAAGCATGAAGCGAGAGACGGCTTCGTCATCGACGGCGACTATGGTCGGACCTATCATGAGGTCGCTGCTCCTTCTGGCTTAATGGTCGCGTAGCATGTCCTCTCCTTATCGACTGGCAGCCCGTCAAGTTGAGGCACTTTCCGCGGCAGAAATGTACATTCAAGCACAGCGTTGGCTGGGACTTATAAACATCGTTTAACAATAGTCACGGTCAGGTTGGAAGGGGGGGCGGAAGGGGGCGGAGACTGGGCCGGAAAAGGCCGAAAATGGCAATAATGATGGTAATTTAAGTTGTGCGGCGTGACATTTTTGCGTAATATCCCTCTTTCGAATGAGCAAGGTGCATAGAAACATCACTGAGAGAACGGAATCATGGCAATAAACCTGCGTGTTAGTTTCAACTTCGTCCGTCTCGCCCTGGTGGGCGGCCTGGTGCTCTCCCTCGCCGGGATCTACTCCGTCTTCCGCCTCCTCTCGGTGACCCCCGCCGAAGCGGCGTCGCGTTCCTACGCCTATGCCGCCCTGATGATCCTGCTGGTGCAAGGGATCCTGATAGCGGCGGTGCTGGGGATGCTGGCGGCCAGAAAGCTGGCCCAACGGGTGAAGGTGCTGGGAGCCGCCCTCAACGAGGTAGCCGAGGGGGACCTCACCTCCCGGCTGCAGGCGACCTTCCAGGACGAATTCGCCAGCCTCAATGACGATTTCAACGAGATGATGGACAAGCTCTCCGGCGTGGTCACCAAGGTCAGCCACTCGATCGCGGAGCTGCAGAAGATAGGGCTGGACATAGACGAGGTTGCCAAAAACGGCATGATGGCGGCCGAGATGCAATCGGAGGGGGTCGCTTCCGCCTCCGATGCGGTCCAGCAGATCAACACGGCGGTGCTCCAGATAGCGCGCTGGGTGGAGGGGCTCTCCGCCTCGGCCACCGACAACGCCTCCTCGATCCTGGAGATGTCGGCCAGCATCGAAGAGGTCAACCAGCACGTGGAGGCCCTCTCCGCCGCGGTCGACGAGGTCAGCGCCTCCATCATCGAGATGACCGCCGCGGAGAAGCAGATCGGCGAGAGCGCCAACAGCCTCATGAACGAATCGACCACCGCCTCCTCGCTGGTGGCCGACCTCGACGTATCCATCAAGCAGGTCGGCGAGAACGCCCTCAAGACCGCGGCCATCTCCCAGACGGTGCGCAACGACGCCGAAGAGGGACGCCAGGCGGTCGAGGCGACCATCACCGGCATCAGCGAGATCCGCCGCTCCTCGAGTTTCACCCTCGAGGCCATAGAGAACCTGGCGGTCAGGGCCGTCGACATCGGCAAGATCCTGCGGGTCATCGACGAGGTGGCCGAGCAGACCAAGCTGCTGGCGCTCAACGCCTCCATCATCGCCGCCCAGGCCGGCGAGCACGGCAAGGGGTTTGCCGTGGTGGCTGAGGAAATCAAGGAGCTGGCGCGCCGCACCAGCAGTTCGACCCAGGAAATCGCGGAGATCACCGAGGGGGTGCAGGAAGAGACCAAGCGGGTGGTGGCGGCGATGAGATCTTCGGAGCAGCGGATCGAGGAAGGGGAAAAGCTTTCGCAGCGCTCGGGCGAGGCCCTGCACAAGATCGTGGGGGGGGTGCAGCAGGCGACCCGCCAGGTGAACGAGATCGCGGATTTCACCGAGGCCCAGTCGCGGCTGAGCCAGAACATGAGCATGGCCATGCAGCGGGTGGCCGACATGGTGCGGCAGATAGCGAGGGCTACCAGGGAGCAGGGGCGCGGCAGCGAGCAGATCATCTCCGCCGTGCAGCGGATGAAGGACCTGACCGGACAGGTTCACATCTCGACCCGGGCCCAGAGCGAGTCGAGCAACCATATCGTGCGGGCCACCGAGGCCATCACCGCCACTATCGTAGACGTCAAGCAGGCCTGCGAGGACGAGGCCCGGAGCAGCAAGCTCATCGTGCAGGCCATGGACAACATCGGCGCCTCCTCGAGAAGCAACGTCGAGGCCACCAAGGTCATCAACGGCGCCGTGACCGGCCTCACCCGCCAGGTCGCCGCCCTGCGCAAGGAGATGGCCGGGTTCAAGTACCAGCAGGACGCGGAAAAGTAGCAGTGGATCTATCCTGACGGCGATGGCACGGGGAGGCTTTCCGCGGCAATGACCGGAACGGCCTCCACGATGACCACGGAGACGTTGTCAGCCCCTCCCCTCTCATTGGCCGCCGCCACCAGCGCTTCCGTTATCGCCTCAGGTTCCCTCCCCTTCTCCTCTATCACCGCCTTTATCTCCGCATCCTCCATGGCGCCGGTCAGGCCGTCGCTGCAGATCAAGAGGAGATCCCCCGGCTTCAGCTCCAGGGTATGAAGCTCCGGCACCAGTTGCTCGGATACCCCCACCGCCTGGGTCAGCATGTGCCGATAGGCCGAGGGGATTTCCTCAACCGGAATGTCTCCCACCTCCACCAGCATGGCCGCGTAGTTATCATCTTTTGTCACCTGCCGCAAGATCCCCTGCCGGAATTTATAGATCCTGCTGTCCCCGATATGGCAGGTCACCGCCTCCGCGCCTCGCAGCAGCACCATCTCCAGGGTGGTCCCCATGCCCTGGAGCGCCGGCTCGGCCAGCGCGCGCTTGGCCACCGCGGAGTGAGCCGCCGCCAGGGCCTCGGCCAAAAGCCGCCTGGGATCGGTATACTGCGACAGTTGCTGCAGAAGCACCTGGTGGGCGGCGCAGACGGCAAGTTCGCTCGCTACCTCCCCCGCCGGCCCTCCCCCCATGCCGTCAGCCAGCATGAAGATGCCCCTATCCTGATCGGCCAGCACGTAGTCCTCGTTGTTCTCCCGCACCAGCCCCTGATCGGTTTTCCACGCTGAACGCATATCAAGCCCCCTGCTGTTTACCGGCATCAAGAAAACGTGAAGTCTCCAAGGACCACCCGGTCTATCCCCCGTATCGATGAAAGCGGGGTCAGGACAACCAGGGAATCCGCCTCGGCTTCGGTGATGACACCGAGGGCGCGGGTTTCATTCTGATGATTGAGGCCTACCACCGTCCCCACCTCCGGTTCGGTGAACAGGGGGTGAACCGGGGCGCCGTGGTGGATGAAGACCAGCCGCCTCGTGGGGAGGAGCTTTTCGGTCGCGCCGTGGAAATAGGCTGCCAGCCGGGCGTGGCGGTAACGAAATCGCACCTGCGCCGTACGGCGTTTCACCAGCGGCGAGGGACGCAGACGGACGACCCTTTCCTCGGGGAGCGAGCCCAGGATCGGCTCCAGTTCGTCTGCGGAGGTTACGGCGACCACCAGTCGAGGGGCAACGGCACCGAGTTTGGCAAGTTTCAGGGATCTCCCGAAGGGCCCTTCGACCAGGCCCGTGGTATCCACCAGAGTCACCACGGCATCCTGCCGGGTGCGCAGCACGAAGCGCCCGGTCTCCGCCGCGAGCAGCGACATGATCCTGACCGGAGAGACGGCGCCGAGAAAGGAGAGTTCCTCCCAGCGGAGATCCTGGTGAGCCGGGCGAGCGAGGAAGGTGCGCCGGCTTACCGTGCCGGGGAGGCCCAGGAAGGACTGCCCGACATCGGCGTCGACCAGTGCCACCGGCACCCCGGCTGCCGCGACTTCACCGAGGACGTACCTAACCAGGGTCGACTTCCCGGAGTCACTCCTGCCGAGGAACATGACCGTCCCGTTCAGGGCCAAGACCCGCTGCAGCAGTTCCTCCCATCCCTCGCCCGGGACGATAGTCATCTCTCGCGCTCCGTCCATAGCTGCCGGGCTACCGACCTGTCCCTTCACTTCTTCCGAGACCGCCCTCTCACCGCCGGCTCATCCAAAGGGAAATCCCCCTAAATCCCAGCGGTATGCGGTTAGATGGGAGGGCGAGGGGGAGCTTGAAATGTGGAGAAATGGGCAGGTGCAAGTAGCTTAACCGGACACCGCTGCCTGAGTATCACACTGCCGTCCGTGCGGGGGAATAGGTCCCGGGGCACGGAATTGATTAGGATGTATAATAGGTGAATTCAACACGCCATTTCGTGCATTGTCAATAAAGCGGCGACAGTTGTGGCTGTGACGGCTGCACCGGCACCATAGATACGAGTAGCGGCTCCCCGGGAGGTTGATCCTCCTGATCGGCCTGATCGGTGTGCCGTCCTCCAGGAGGTCAAATGGAGATCCCGAAAAGAAAGCTGGGCAAGACCGGAGTCGAAGTCACCATCCTCGGCCTCGGCGGAGAAGGGATCCTCCGCACCCAGGGCTATGACCACGAGGCCTACTCTCTCATCAACCGCGCGCTCGATCTCGGCATAACCTACTGCGAATCCGCGCGGGCCTACGACGGCAGTGAATCGTATTATGGCAAGGCCCTGAAGGAGCGGCGGAAGGAAATCTTCCTGACCAGCAAATCGCACGCGCGAGACAAGAGAGGGGCTCTGGCCCACCTCCACAGCACCCTCCGCAACATGGATACCGACCATCTCGATCTGTGGCAGGTGCACGACGTCAGGACCGGCGACGACATAGCACAGATCTTCGGCCCCGGCGGCGCCATCGAGGCCTTTACCGAGGCGCGGGAGAAGGGGCTGGCCCGCTTCATCGGCGTTACCGGCCACCACGATCCCGAGATCATCGCCGCCTGCATCAAGCGCTTCCCCTTCGACACCGTGCTGATGCCGGTCAACCCCGCGGAACCATCCCACCGCAGCTTCATCGAAACGGTGATCCCCCAGGCCAGGGAGAGGCAGATGGGAATCGTCGGCATGAAGGTCTACCTGCGCGGTCTGGCCGGACGCCTCCCCGGCCACACCACGATGGAACCCTATCTTCGCTTCGCCCTTTCCCAGCCCGTCAGCACTATCGTCATCGGTTGTGACGATCTGGAACAGGTGGAGCGGAACGTGAAGTTTGCCGCGTCATTCTCGCCCATGACCGAAGAAGAACAGCAGAGACTGATCGCCCGGGTCGCCCCGTACGCCAGACAGTTGATGTACTACAAGCCGCAGCGCTAGCTAGGGGGAGCCATGGAACTTTCCGCCAACGCACTGAAAGTACTGCAGGCCCGCTACCTGTTGAAAGACGAGAACGGGGAGGTTATGGAGACCCCCGAGGAGATGTTCCATCGTATCGCCAGCACCGTCGCCGGCGCCGAGGACCTCTACCAGGGGGAGGCAACCAGATGGGAAGAAAGGTTCCACACCCTGCTTACCTCGCTCAAATTCCTGCCCAACTCCCCTACTCTCATGAATGCCGGAAAGCCCAGTGGGCAACTCGCGGCCTGCTTCGTGTTGCCGGTGGAAGATTCGATGATAGGGATCTTCGACACCCTGAAAAGCGCGGCGCTGATCCTGCAAAGCGGCGGCGGAACCGGCTTCTCCTTTTCCAGGCTCCGTCCCAAGGCCGATGTGGTCCGCTCCACAGGCGGCCTGGCCAGCGGCCCGGTGTCCTTCATGAAGATCTACAACACCGCCACCGACGTGATAAAGCAGGGAGGGGCCAGGCGCGGCGCCAACATGGGAATCCTGCGGGTCGACCACCCGGACATCCTCGAGTTCATCCAGGTCAAGCGGGACCTGCACGAACTGGCCAACTTCAACATCTCCGTGGCCATCACCGATGAGTTCATGGAGGCGCTCAGGCTGGACCGGAAGTACCAGATCGTCAACCCCCGCTCCGGCAAGGTCATCAGCACCCTGCCTGCAAAGGAGGTCTTCGACGAGATCGCGGCCAGCGCCTGGCAGACAGGCGATCCGGGGCTCGTTTTCATCGACAGGATCAACCGGGCCAACCCCACCCCCCAGCTCGGCACCTTCGAAAGCACCAATCCCTGCGGGGAGCAGCCGCTTTTGCCCTACGAGGCTTGCGTGCTGGGGTCGATGAACCTGGCAAAGTACGTAAAGAACGGCGACATCGACTTCGCCGCCCTGAGGGAAGACATCGGCACGGCAGTGCGCTTTCTGGATGACACCATCGATGTCAATTGTTATCCGTTACCCGCGGTGGAGCAGATGCACAAGGGGAACCGGAAAATCGGGCTGGGGGTGATGGGCTGGGCGGACATGCTTATCCTGGTGGGGCTTCAATACGATCACCCCGCCGCTTTCGAGCTGGCGCGGAAGGTGATGAAGTTCGTCCGTGACAGCGCCCGCGACGCCTCGGCGGAGCTTGCCTCCGAACGTGGGGTATTCCCCAACTTCGTCGGTTCGATCTACGACGCCCCCGACATGCCGCGGGTGAGAAACGCCACCACCACGACCATCGCCCCGACCGGAACGCTGGCGACCATAGCCAACTGTTCCAGCGGGATAGAGCCTATCTTCGCCATCGCCTACAAGAGGCTGGTCCTGGAGAGCGAGCTCACCGAGCTCAACAGCATCTTTGTCGATGTCGCCGTGGACCGGGGCTTCTATTCAGATCAGCTGATGAAGGAGGTAATAAAGCGGGGAAATCTGCGCGGGGTCCCGGGGGTGCCAGAGGATGTAAGGAAGCTCTTCCGGACGGCGCTGGAGATCTCGGCCACAGATCACATCGAGATGCAGGCGGCCTTCCAGGAGTTCACCGACAATGCCGTTTCGAAGACAGTCAACCTCCCCGCCACGGCAACGCGGGAGGATGTGGCCAATGCCCTCCTCTTCGCCTACGACCGGGGGGTGAAAGGTATCACCATCTTCAGGTACGGCGGCAAGAAGGGGACCTTCGTCAAGTTCAGTGATAGTGACTAGGGGCTAGGGGCTAGGGGTGGTTTCTCAATTTCATGGTTTTGTTGTTTTCATCCTGTTCATCCTGTCCATCCCTGTTAAGTGGTTTCGAAGCATTTGATTCTCCCTCCGTGTCCTCTGTGCGTGATGCTTTTTAGACCTTCCTGACCGTCAGCCGCAGCCCTTCCATGGCGGTGACCTCGATTTTTTCCCCTTTCCTCACAGGCTCCGCGCTTACCGCGTTCCAGTATTCCCCCCGGACCAGCACCTTCCCCTCCGGGTCGACGTCGCTATCGGCCACCCCGTGCTCACCGATCATTCCCTCCTTCCCGGTTATCGGCCTCTGCCGGTGCGCCTCGACCACCTTGGCGATCACCACCAGGAAGAAGGCGGCGGTCACGGTCGTGGTCGCGACAATCACACCCCACGACAGCCGCAGGTAGGGCTCCTGCGACGGGAAGAGGAGGAGCGATCCCATCACCAGGGCCACCCCGCCCCCTATCGCCAGGATCCCGTGGGAGACGATCTTGACCTCGGCGATAAAGAGGATGATCGCCAGCAGGATCAACAGCACTCCCGCGTAGTTGACCGGCAGGGTCTGGAAGGCAAAGAAGGCCAGGATCAGCGAGATCCCTCCGATGACGCCGGGGAGGATCGCGCCCGGGTGGGCAAGCTCGAAGAAGATCCCCAGAAATCCCATGAGCATCAGCACGTAGGCTACGTCCGGGTTGCTGACCGCGTTCAGTATCCGCTCTCTGGTCCCCATCTGGTGGGTCACAACGGTGGCCCCTGCAGTGTGCAGCACCACCTCCTTCCCTCCCCTCACCAACCGGCGTCCCTCCACTTTGCTCAGGAGCTCCTGCCGGTCCGCTGCCATCAGGTCGATCACCCTTTCCTGGAGCGCTCTCTCCGCGGGGAGCGAAAGGCTCTCCCGCACCATTCTTTTTGCCACCTCGGGGTTGCGCCCGCGCCTGGTGGCGATCCCTTCCACATAGGCCTCGGCGTCGTTAAGCATCTTGGCGCCCATGACCTCATCGGGCTTTTCACCCATGGTGACCGGATGAGCCGCCCCGATGTTGGTGCCGGGCGCCATGGCGCAGATGTCCGCCGCCAGCGCGATCACGGCTCCGGCCGACGCGGCACGGGCTCCGGGAGGGGTGACGTAGACGACAACAGGCACCGGGCTTGAGAAGATCGACTGAACGCTCTCCCTCATGGCGGTGTCGAGTCCTCCCGGGGTATCCATCTCCAACAGGATGAGGCGATCGCCACGCCGTCCCGCCTCCTCGACGTTCCTCTGCAGGTACGCCGCGGTAACAGGATTGATGGGGCCATGAATGGAAATAAGGGCAATCTGCGGCGCCGCGGCAACGAGCCGCAGGGGGACCAGCAGGATGATCAGCACGATGAGGATGAGGAATCTGGTCATGGCGCCTCCAGGCTGCGATCCCGCTACCACATGAAATAGAAGGGAGCGGCAGGAGATCGCGCCATGACCGCGCCGTTCAGGTAGACGGAAGCGATGAGCATCAGGTCGATCCTGTTGTAGTAGCCGGACGGCATCATGTTGAAGGCATAGTACGGGATATAGACCGGCGCGGCGGAGAGATCGAAATCGTCGGTGGTGAGTTGGAAGACGCTGGTCCCGGTGGCGACCACGCCGCTTGCGGCACGGTAAATGGTCTCGACCGGACTGGCCCAGACCGGAGTGCCGTTGGGGAAGGAGAAGTTTATTACCAACTGGGCGTTCAGTCCCTTTGCATCCCTGATACGTCCCGGCACAAGTATGGAGATGCCCAGCCCACCTGCCCCCATCACCCCCTGCGAGATAACCGGGGTGCCGACTTCCACCCTGGCCTGACGTCTTTCTCCGGACGGTGGGGAGGGTTTTTCACCTTCCGCCGGAGGCGCCACCGGCTGTGGCACCGTCCGAGGCTGGGTGCCCGACCACTGATCGGGGGTGCTCTGCCTCACTCCCGACAGGACAGCCATCACCAGCAAAAACGCGACGATGGTCAGGACCACGAAGATGATGACTCTGGTTTTTTCCTTGGCTTCGCGAAAGTAGATGTAGGCAAGAAAGCCTAACACAAGGAGGACAAGGGCAGCAAAAG
The DNA here is from genome assembly GCF_056994735.1 of Geomonas sp. Lineage (NCBI taxonomy): Bacteria > Pseudomonadati > Thermodesulfobacteriota > Desulfuromonadia > Geobacterales > Geobacteraceae > Geomonas > Geomonas sp. The sequence goes on along the minus strand of NZ_JBXKJL010000418.1, from coordinate 34,255 downwards.
CGGGCGGACTTTTGGCCGATGCTTCAATGATCTCTGGAACCTTTTCGAAGAATGAAGCCGAGTCCGTTGCCATTGTCAAAGGATAGCATGGAGCCTCCTCAAATCAATCAGTTGCTGCCAGCGGATCAGGTAGTGTCTTCGTCGCAAGAAGTAGCCATTCGCTTACTCGCCAGCACTCCCTGTGACTGTACTTCTCCCCCCTGATTCTGAACCATCACCTTGCTCAGTAAATATGAAGGAAATTTGAGTATGACAGTGACCGCGGAGGTGCTATCCTGCCGGATAATCAGCGAAAAAGGAGAAAGAAGATGCCATCGATAAACGGAAAGAAAGACGCTGCACCTTCGCTGGAGACCATGTTCATCCTGGACCAGTGCGCTGCCATAGAGACCAGATGCGGAGACATCTACCGGCACTTCGCCAGTCTCTTTCCCGACCGCCCCGAACTCTCGACGCTGTGGAAGAAGACGGCGCACGAGGAAGACCACCATGCGATGCAGTTCCAGATGCTGGGCAGGCTCAGGGGCGACGGGATCACCGGGGTCAACGCGGACATGTCCAGCGTCACCGGCGCATTGAACAACCTGGAGGCTCTTTTTGGTCAGATAAAGGGTGGGAAGGTCTCGGCGATCGACTCTCTCAAGGTCGGAATCAGGCTGGAAAAGTACCTCAGCCAGTACCACGCCAATAGCATAGCCGTCTGCGACGACCCCGAAATGAAGCGTCTGCTGGACTCGATGATGACGTGCGACCTGGAGCACGTGGCAAGACTGGAGAAGGCACTGGAGAATCTGCAGAATGAGAACGTTGGAGTAAAATAGAGCCTGGCGCTTTGAGCGCGACTGAGAGTGAGGAGCGTGCTGTCAATCCTCACATCTGCTTGACAAACCGTGAATTTTGCAATAAAAGGACCACCTGTTATGGTCAGGTTGAGGAGGGATTGTGATGAAAATCTTCTTGATAATGGCAGTGACGCTCCTTGTCTCAGTGCCAGCATGGGCGACACCCTTCTGGCTGGTCAACGGCGGCTATAACGGGTCGACGGACAAGAGCAGCATCGGCGTCGAGGTGGGCGGCACAAGGATCATAAAGGACATGTTCCCCCTCTCCGCGGAGATCTCCATGAACTTCGACTTCGAGGACGTCCCCTCCGACACCCGCTTCAACGTCAACAGGCACGACGAGCCCTACACCACGCGGACAGCGAAGGTCGGCCCCGAGATAGGATTCCTTTTCAAGTCGGGGTTCAACCTGGACGACTGGGTGAAGAACCTGACCCTGCAGGTAGGCGCAGGCTACTCCCTTCAATCCGTGCTGAGGGTCAGTACCGGGGAGGTTACCGGAAGGCATTGGCAGGAGGGAGACCGGGAGACGGACGTCTACCCGGTCGGTTACGGCGGGCTTTTGTACCGGCTGCAGAATATCTGTTTCACCGCCGGCTACAACAACCGCAGGGGGGTGGTCGGCGGCGTGGGTAGCACCTGGTAACGCTCAGCATAAGATCCCTTGCGTCCCCCCCTTGTCAAAGGGGGGCCAGGGGGGATTTGCAGTTCGCCACTCTGCCAGAAACTTCCGCCGATCGTCAGCCCACAAAAATCAGCCGCGCAATCCTTCCGCCACCACCTCAGCCAGATCCTTCACCCTGATGGCCGACTGCAGGTCCTTCAGGCCATCCTCCATCATCGTCATGCAGTAGGGGCAGCTGACACAGACGGTATCCGGCTTTTTCTCCAGCGCCTCCTTTACCCGGTTCAGGTTGATCCGCTCGCCGTGCTGCTCCTCCTGCCACATTCTGCCGCCGCCCGCGCCGCAGCAGAACGATTCCCTGCCGTGGCGGGTGAATTCCGCCGGAGCCTTGCCGGTGGTCAATTCCAGCGCCTGTCGCGGAGGGGCATAGATCTCGTTATGCCGACCAAGGTAACAGGAATCGTGGAAGATCAGCTCTCCCAGATCCGAAACCTGTTTCTTCAGCTTCAACTGACCGCCGGCCAAAAGCTGCGGGATGAGCTCGGAGTGGTGGATCACCTCAATCTCCAGGCCGTACTGACGGTAGTCGTTCTTCAAGGTGGAGAAGCAATGAGGACATTGCGTCACTATCTTCTTCACCCCCTTTTCAGCAAGAAGACGGACGTTGTCCCGCGCCATCTGGTCGAATACATACTCGTTCCCCAACCGGCGCAGGCTGTCGCCGCAGCACTTCTCGTCCTTCCCCAGCGTCCCCCACGACACCCCTGCCGCATCGAGGATGGAAGCCAGGGCCAGGGTCACGTGTTTTTGGCGGGAATCGAATGCCCCGGCGCAGCCGACAAAGAAAAGGTATTCGGTCTTCCCCTCCTCGAAGGGCCTCACCTCCAAGGTCGACTGCCACTTGGTCCTCTCCGTCGGTGCTATCCCCCAGGGATTGCTCCTCCCCTCGATGTTTTCGAAGAAGGTGACCAACTCCTCCGGGAAAGACGCTTTCATCTGCACCAGGTGGCGGCGCATCTTGATGACCTTGGTCGCATGCTCGATCAGGACCGGGCAGACGCTCATGCAGGCTCCGCAGGTGGTGCAGGCCCAGATGCTCTCCTCGGTCGAGCTCGCCTCCCCTTCGATACCGATCAGCGGTTGCCGCGGCTCTTTGGTCTGGCTACCCCCCGGCGCGTTGGCGAGCAGGTTGCTCTTTATCGAGTGGATGACCTGCCGTGGATTAAGGGATTTACCGGTCACCGCAGCCGGACAGACGGCCTGGCAGCGGCCGCATTCGGTGCACGAGAAGCTGTCGAAGAGGTCCTTCCAGCTGAACTGCTCGACCCGTTCAACCCCGTAGCTCCTCCCTTTGGCAAACTGTTCCCGGGGCTGCACGCTTGGCGGGTCGAGAGTTGCGAAGAAACAGTTGGGGATGGCGGTGAGGATATGCATGTGCTTGCTTTGGGGGAGATAAGCCATGAAGGCGAGAAGCGCCAGGGCGTGCAGCCACCAGGACCAGTTTGCGAACGTCTCGAGATTGCCGGAGAGCGGCGCAGCGATCAGCGTTGCCAGCAGTGACGAGACCGGCATGGCAGCCGCGGCCTCCTCCCGCCCCATGGCGATCTCAGCCGCGTGCAGGCCGAAGTAAGCCAGCATCAGCACCGCGATGAACGACAGGATCAGAAAGGCCTCGGGGCTGCGTGCCTTGACGTACCGGCTGCTCAGGGACGGAGGCGGGAAAAAGAGCCGGCGTGCAAAGGCGTAGAGCACGGACAGCAAGGTAAGGAGTGAAACCAGGTCGAAAAGAAAGAGCAGCCCGTGGTGGAGTGGTCTTGGGAGCAGGGCGAGGCTCAATTCCGGCAACAGGCCCCTGATCACGAATTCGCCATTGGCAATGAGGAGGATAATGAAGGACCAGAAGATGACCACATGGTTGAAGCCGGAAGGCTTGGAGAGAACCCTCTTCTGACCCAGGGCGAAGGAGAACATCCTGCGCAGCCGCAGATCCAGTTGATCCACCCGGTCTTCAGGCTGTCCAACTGTAACGAGACTGAATTTCCGGAAGCAGCTGACACAGAAAACGATGCCGGACAGAGTAAGGAGAATGCCAAATAGGGTCGAATTAGGAGACATGGATCAAATACCTCAATCAGTTGTGTTCCTTCGAAACTGCTCCCTCTCCCCATGGGCTGGGGTGAGGGCAAGTGCCACGGCAGATACGGGCTTCCCTCACCCCGCCTGCGGGCTGAAGCGCCCTTCGGCGCGCAAGCCCGACCCTCTCCCGGAGGGCGAGGGGGAGCTTGAAATGTGGATAAATGGGCAGGTGCAAATAGCTAACCGGACAACGCTGGGGTCGGGGGGGATTTGGAGCTGCTGCGGACCCAGCCGAGAGGGACTAACCATTGACGCACCTCTCCTCGTCCACCGCCTGCGCCCTCTGCTTCATCGACCTCAACCGCTGGGTTATCGCCGGGACCACCTGGAACAGATCCCCCACGATCCCGAAATGCGCCACCTCGAAGATCGGTGCATCCTTATCACGGTTGATGGCGATGATCAGGTCGGAGTCCTGCATGCCGACCAGGTGCTGGATGGCACCGCTGATCCCGCAGGCGATGTAGATCTTGGGCCGCACCGTCTTCCCCGTCTGCCCAACCTGCCGCTCGTGGGGCATCCATCCGGCATCGACGGCGCTCCTCGATGCGCCGACCACGCCGCCCAATTCCTCGGCCAGTTCATGGAGGATGGCAAAGTTCTCCTTCCCCATCATCCCGCGTCCTCCTGAGACGATGAACTCGGCCCCGGCGACGTCGACATGGTCCGTGTTCCTGTCATAGATGATTTCCAGCACCTTGGTCAGCACGTCCTCTTCCCTGACCCTCGCTTTGACCCGGGTGATAACACCGCTTTTGCCCTCCATGCGCTCGGGCATGGGCATCACGTGCGGGCGAACCGTCGACATCTGGGGCCGGAATTTGTCGCACATAATGGTGGCCATGATGTTGCCGCCGAAGGCAGGACGGGTCTGCATCAGATTGCGGCTGTCGTCAATGCCGAGACCGGTGCAATCGGCGGTCAATCCGGTGCCGACCACGGTGGCGACGGCTCCGGCGAGGTCACGTCCCAGCCCTGTCGCCCCCATGAGGATGATCTCCGGCTTGTACGCCTCTATGAGCTGGCAAACCGCCTTAAGATAGGCCTCGGTCCGATAGTGCCGGAAGACCGCTTCATCGATGAGATAGGCATGATCGGCGCCGTAGCAAAAGGCATGGTGACAAAGACCCTCGACCTTCTCGCCAATTACCACCGCCGAGAGTTCGACCCCGAGCGTGTCCGCGAGTTCACGCCCCTTCCCCATCAGCTCCCATGAGACCTTGGCCGCCTCGCCTTCCGTCTGCTCCACGAAGACCCAAACGCCGCGATAGGCAGCCAGCTTCCCGGCCAGGGCCCGGGCTTCCGGATCGAGTTCTTCCTGGGGCGACTCGCTTCCCGAGCTTTGCGCCAGTTCGTCCAGGATCTTCAGTTCCTCCGGGGTGAAGAACATCTCCAGTGCGGCGGCAGGACATGCCTTCACGCACTTGAGGCAGCCGATGCATTTATCCGCGAGGACCACCGGTTCACCGGCAGTGTTCATCTCAACCGCGTTGACCGGACAGGAACTTTCGCAGCGGCCACCGCAGGCGATGCACCTCCCTTCGATCAGCCGGGCCTTCCCTCTCGGCTTCTTGATGCCTTTACTGACTTCGCTCATCCATTGCTCCTGTTAGAGTGCCAGCAGATCCTTGCTCAACAGCCTGTCCACCAGCAGATTGGCAGTTCCCACCGGATCGCCGACGCCATCGCCCACTATCTCTCCCCTGTCACGTTCAGGGGAGAATATCCGGCTCACCCAGGTCGGCGACCCTTTCAGCCCTATCGACTGTTCGTCGAGCTGCAGCACCTTGTTGTTCCAGAGGACGACCGGCGCCTCGACCGACGCCATCCGCATCGGGACCGTCGGGTACCGCGGCCGGTTCAGCTCTCTCACCACGGTCAGCATCACCGGTAGCGGCGCCTCCACCACCTCGTGACGGCCTTCGAGCTTCCGCCTCACCGTGATCCTTCGCTCCACCGGGTCTATCGATTCGATCCTGTCAACCAGCGTCAGTTGCGTGTAGCCCAGCCGGGTAGCTATACCGGGGCCGACCTGGGCGGTGTCACCGTCGATGGTCTGTTTTCCGCAAAAGACGATGCCGACCTCCTCGATCTCGTTCAATTGGCTGATCGCCTCCGAGAGGACCTTGCTGGTGGCGAGAGTGTCGGCGCCGCCGAAGGCGCGGTCGGAAAGAAGAATCGCCTCGTCAACTCCCAGCGCCAGGGCCTTCTTCAGCGTCGCTTCGGCGTTGGGGGGCCCCATCGAAATGGCAGCGACCTTGAAGCCGAAGCGATCCTTCAGCTGCAGCGCTTCTTCCAGGGCATGGGTGTCGTAGGGATTGACGATAAAGGGGATGCCGTCCCGGATCAGCGTGTTGGTCACGGGATCGATCTGCACCTGGGTGGTATCGGGGACCTGCTTGATGCAGGCAACAACTAACATAGCCTCTCCAAGATCTAACTTTTACGTAAACGTACTTCGATGGTTAAAAAAGATCCCCCTCCCCTGCGGGAGGGGGGAGCGCTATTGAACAGAAACTAGCTCTTCTTCACCTTCGGAATGAAGATCTGCTCCGGATCGAGCACCTCGTGGATGAAGTGGAGCTCTTCCCTGGTCGGCGGCAGAGTCTCCCCGCTCACCCGCGAGATGTCGAGATCGAACTGGCACATCTCCCTTATCTTCTCAGGCGAGTTCCCAGCATGGCAGGTGTCGAGGTAGATCCGCCCGGTCTCGTCATCGAAGCGGAATACGCCCGCCGTACTGATCACGGCCGATGGCCCCCCGCGGTAGGCGGCACCGTAAAGTTCCTTCCGGTGGATGGTCTCGCCTCCGGGCCATTTCCTGACTTTCCAGCCGGGGCTGGTGATGTAGCTGACCTTTTCGGTGAAGCGGCGCTTCTCGTGGACCATGATGAAGACGGTGCGCTTGGCGAAGGAGTTGATGTCGGGATTCCCGCCGCTGCCGGTCAGGCGAAGCTCAGGGTTGAGATAGTCGCCGATGCAGGTGGTGTTGACGTTGCCGTATTCATCCACCTCGGCGCCGCCCAGGAACCCGAGGTCGACGTAGCCGCGCTGGGCGATGCTGAAGGCGTCATGGAGACCGGAGGAGCGTGAGGCCCCCATCTCGCAGCGGGCATCGCCGACCGAAGTCGGGATCTCCGGCGGGCGGCCGTCGAGTGTTCCGGCTTCGAAGATCAGCTTGAGGTTCGGAGCATGGGTCTTCTGGGCCAGCATGATGGCCACCATCGGCAAGCCGGTGCCGGCGAAGACGATTTCATTATCCTGGACCTCCCGGGAGGCAGCGCAGCACAGGAGGTCGGCCAGGCCGTATTCTTCAGGATTAGCAAAGTCCTTCTTCATGTCACTGCCCCCTTTTCACGCCGGTGCTGTATTTCAACGCGGTATTGGCCTTCAGGTTCAGCATCCGCGGCCAGCCAAGTTTCTCCAGGTAGCTCATGTGGTCGTGCCCGAAGATCCACTCCTTGGCGAAGTCGTCGAAGCCTTCCTGGGTCCTGGTCCTGCCGTAGAAGTCCTTGAGGAAGGCTCCGTCCACGTCGTAGCGGCCGAACATGCCGGTGGGATGCGCGCCGAAGGGGCACTCGAGGATGTGGTCGACTTCAAAGCTGGTGATGGTATTGAGATCGCTTTCCCGGCGCAGGTACTCTTCCGGGACGATCTCCTCCGCGATGACGATGGTGATGTCGGCCGCCCGGGCCACTTCCGGATCGGAATAGAACTGGCCGTTGACCCGCACCGTTCCCTCCTCGCCGACCTGCTGGACGCACAGTACAGCCACGTCGACCTTGGCCGCCGGCACCAACACCTGTGAGCCCGCTCCGAAGAAGGGGTCCTCGGTGAACTGGTACTTGTGCTTTGGTATTCTCTTCCCGTCCCTAAGGCCTGCCTTGCCCAGCATGTCATAGTCGGGGTTGTGAATGTCAGTCCCAAGCGAGGTTTGCGTTACCGCGTAAGGGGCGCCCGATGCCGCGGCGGAGAAGCGGAAGAGCATCTCGGCGTGGCTGTAATCCTCGACCAGGATCTCCTTGTTGCCCACCTTGCGGGATAGGTTCGCGCCGTACTTACCGTAGAGTTCGTGGCCGACCCAGCAGGACTCCCAGATATCGACGCAGCCGGCGCCGACCAGGAACTCCGTCTGGGGGCCGCCGTTGACCTCGATGAGGTGAAGGCCCTTCTTCCTTTGCCGGATCAATTCGAAGATCAGTGCGAAGGGGCGGCGCCAGATGGTGAAGCCGGAAAAGGTCAAGCTGGAGCCGTCCTTAATGATCTCCGCCGCCTGCTGCAACGAAATGCGTTTGCCGCTACTCATGCGTCCCTCCTCTTTTCATGACAATGCCTTATCCGGTTTGGAAATCTTCCTCATTCGGCCGATCCCCCACAGGGCCAGCTTCCCTCACCCCAACCCCTCTCCCGGAGGGCGAGGGGAGATCACCACGCGTCCCCCCCTTGACAAAGGGGGGACAGGGGGGATTTGCCTTTCATGTTCGCCCGGTAACCAGGCCTGCCTTCGTGGCACCTTCCCCCCCTCCCGCAAGTCGAGCGGGGATCCGAGGTTCCCGAGGCGGGCCGCTAGCTGAAGTTCCTCAAGATCTCCCGTGAGATGATCACCCGCTGGATCTCATTGGTCCCCTCGTAGATCGAGGTGATCCTCACATCCCGGGCATAGCGCTCAACCGGGAAATCCCTGGTATATCCGTACCCGCCCAGCATCTGCACCGCGTTGTAGCAAGCCTTGTTGGCAGCTTCGGTGGCGAACATCTTGGCCATCGATGCCTCCTTGGCGAACGATTTGCCGCTCTCCTTGCGGAAGGCCGCGTTCATGAGCAACAGGCGGGCCGCCTCCAGCTCGGTGTAAGAGTCGGCCACCTTCCACTGGATCCCCTGGAAGTTGCAGATCTTCTGTCCGAACTGTGACCTTTCGGTACTGTACTTGGTGGCGAAGTCCATGGCGGCAAGTCCCACGCCCAATCCAAGCGACCCGATGCCGATCCGCCCGCCGGCCAGTTCCCCGACCGCAATGCGGAACCCGTCGTTGAGTTTTCCCATCAACGCCTTCTCGGGCACCCGGCAGTTGTCGAAGATCAGCTCGTTGGTGGCCGAGGCGTGCTGTCCCGTCTTCTCCTCCTGTTTCCCGATCACGAGCCCCGGCGAGCCCTGCTCGACCAGAAAGCAGCTGATCCCCTTGCCCTTCGCTGCGTCCTTGTCGGTCACCGCCCAAACCACGAAAACTCCGGCATACGGCGCGCTGGTGATGAATATCTTGGAGCCGTTCAGCACCCACTCGTCACCGTCGAGGACCGCAGTGGTGGTCATGCCGGCAGGATCGGACCCGGCACCGGTCTCGGTAAGGGCGAAGCTCCCGGCGGCATATTCGCCGGAGCAGATCTTCGGGATGTAGGCTTTCTTCTGCTCCTCCGATCCGATCGCCTGGATCACCTCGCAGACCATGTTGTTGACCGAGACGGTGACGGCGGTCGAGGCGCAGGCGCGGGCGATCTCGGTCATGGCGACGCTGAAGGCGACCACACCGGCTTCCGATCCGCCGTACGAACCCTTCACATTGAGCCCCATGAACCCGAGCTCCGCCAGCTTGCGCAGGTTGGCAAGAAAGGCCGGCCGGTCGTCCTCCCGGTCAAGCTTCGCCGCTAGCGGCTCCAACTCCGAGCGCGCGAAATCCCGTGCCGTATCCTGGATCAGTTTCTGTTCTTCGGTGAGTTCGAGAAACATCGATTCCTCCTGTGCCGGTGTATCGATTACGTTTAAAAAATCATCCCGCGCAGCCTTAGTCCAACACCTCCCGCTACCTCCAAGGGCAGGGGTGAGGGCCGTTGCCACGAAGCGACAAAGGCAAATCCCCCCTGTCCCCCCTTTGACAAGGGGGGGACGCGTAGGCTCTTTCCCCCTCGCCCTCCGGGAGAGCCGGGCTTGCGCGCCCGCAGGCGGGGTGAGAGAGGTCGGCGTCTCGCGGCATCATCGCCCGGTTAAACCGCCCTCACCCTAACCCTCCCCCGAAGGGGGAGGGGACTTGTAGGGAGGGGATTAGCTTACCGCCACTACCGGCACATCTAGCTGCTGTCCCCACGCCTGCCATTCCGCTGCGCTTTTAGCGGCGAAAACGTTTCCATACTCTTCGAGGCTGCTGACACCGAGGGCGTCTTCGGTCCTTTTCTTGAAGTGCGGCTCAAGAGCGGCAACGGCGACCCAGCCGTCACTGGCGCGATAGATGTTGTACTCGGGGATTCCTCCACCTAACAGCGCCCCTGACGCCGTGGAACCGTAACGGAGCGGTTCTGCCATGGCGGCGGCTGCCTCGGAGAGGGCGACCTCGGCATAGCCGCTTCCCTTCCCCCGCTCCCTACCCAACAGCAGCGCCAGCGCCGCCCCTGCCGTCTGCTCGGCTCCGGCCATATCGGCCAGCAAGGTGCGCGGCATGTGCGGGGGATTGATCAGCCCCAGCGACGCCTGGTAGGTCAGGTCGTGCCCCGCCTCATTCTCCCGGGGATGGGGGTAGCCGACTATGGCCACCTGGCAGAGCCGCGGATACTTCTGATGCAGCACCTCCCACCCAAGCCCCAGCCGATCGAGAGCCGCCGGACGGGTAGCGGTGACCAGGAGATCAGTCCTGGCCAGCAGCGCATCGAGCCTCGCCCGGTCTTCCGCAGCCTTGAGATCGAGGCGGAGCACGGTGTGCCCCTCAGCCATGTCCCGATACCACTGGGCGTTGTAGATCTCCATCGGGTCACCCGTGGGAGGCTCAACCTTGACGACGTACGCACCGAGTTCGTTGAGGCGCCTGGCCGCTGCCGGCCCCGGAAGATTGACCGCCAGATTCAGAACCTGCATCCCCTCCAGAACTTTCATCTCTCCTCCTCAATCACTTCTCGATCCCCACCCTGCCCTGCACGCCCGCCCGGTAGTAATGCTTCACCTCCACCATTTCCGTCACCAGGTCCGCAGCCTCGATAACCTTGGGGTCGGCGCTTCTGCCGGTCAGCACCAGTTCCACCCGATCAGGTCTCGCCGCAATCAGCGACAGGATGTCCTCGACCTCTATCAGCCCGAACCAGGCAGCGCCGTTGATCTCGTCCAGGATCACCAGGTCGTACTCTCCTCCCGTCAGGGAGCGCCGCGCCAGTTCCAGCGTATCATGTGCGATCCGGATGTCTTCCGGGTCCAGGTTGTCGCGGACGATCCAGCCGTCGCGGCCGGTCTGGTGGATGGTCAGCAGCGGCGCCAGCTTTTCAGCCGCCAGGTGCTCGCCGTACTGCCCGCCCCCCTTGATGAACTGGACGATGCAGACCTTGAGCCCCCTGCCGACCGCCCTGAGCGCCAAGCCGAGCGAGGCCGTGGTCTTCCCTTTGCCGTTGCCGGTGTAGATCTGGACCTGTCCCTGCTCCAACCTCACCTTGCGCACCTTGCCGTGAAGGCCGGGACGAACTGCATCACGTCGGCGACGACCAGGACGTCAGCGATCTCGCCGATGGGAGCGTCCTTGTCCTTGTTGATGGCCACCACGAAGTCCGCTTTCTTCATACCGGCGAGATGCTGGATGGCGCCGCTGATGCCGCAGGCGACGTAGAGCTTCGGGCTCACCGTCTGCCCGGTCGTTCCCACCTGGTGGCTGTGATCGACCCAGCCGGCATCGACCACGGGACGGCTGGCGCCGAGTTCTCCGCCGAGCGCCGTAGCCAGCGCGGCAATGACCGGGACGTTATCCTTCTTGCCTACGCCGCGGCCGGCGCTGACGATGATGTCGGCCCGGGTCAGATCGACCCCCTTGGCCTCAGCAGCCTCGTAGGCTACGAACTCGAAGGCCGGCGAGGTCTCGCCCACTTCCATCCTTTCCAGCTGCGGCGACCCCTGCGGCTCACCGTCGAAGTTGAAGGCGCCGGCCTGGATGGTGACGACGCACCTGCCGCTCTTCGGAGCCACCGTCCTGCGCAGCTTCGCGTTGCAGCAGTTGACCTCGAACTTCCCGTCGTTCAGAGCCACGACTTCCGAGACCTGCCCCACCCTCAGGGCTGCGGCTACCCTCGGCGCGAGGTCCCACCCGTAGGATGAGTGGACGAAGACGACGCAGTCGGGGTTCTCCTTCTCGATGGCCTGGAGCACCAGTTTCTTGTGCAGGTCGGGGTTGAATTCCCCGTACTTCGCTGCGTCCGCGAAATAGACCTTCCCGTCGAACTTCGGGAGGTCGGCTTCGCTGCCCACCACCAGCATCGCGCTCTCCGCGCCGAGTTGGGCGGCGAAGGCCTGCAGTTCATAACTCGACTCCAGCAACTTTCCTTGCCGGTATTCACATATAAGTAAGGCCTTCATGACTTCCTCCTTGGGTAACTCTGTAGCTACCTTTCAACCTACCCCCTTTAGCAAAGGGGGTAGGGGGGATTTGATTTTGATCGCGGAGTGGCATCTTGGAGGTTGCACCGGCGCTATCTCAAGACCGTGGTTTTCTCCTTCAGTATCCCCATCAACCGGTCGAGCTGCACCCCGACGTCCCCTTCGAGAACGATCCCGCCCCCTTTCTTGGCAGGGTGGTAGATCTTGTCGGTGCCGGCCAGTTCCGGCTCCAGCAGCAACTCGGTGACCGGCAGGGGGAGGAGTTCCTTCTTCTTGGCCTTCATGATGTTGGGCAGGGTCGGGTAGCGCGGGGTGTTGAGCCCAAGCTGGCAGGTAACGACGGCAGGAAGCTTCAATTTCGCCACCCCCTTGGTCCCCCCTTCCAGTTCCCTCTTCACGGTTATGGTGCCGCTGTCGTAGGCGAAGCCGACGAGGGTGGTGGCGCAGGACATGCCGAGGAGCTCGGCGACGATGACGCCGACCTGGGCTGAGCCGCGATCCTGCGACTGCATCCCCGTGAAGACCAGATCGTAGTTCTGGCCCCTCGCGTAGGTCGCGATGATGGAGGCGATCTGCCAGGGGTCCTTCTGGTAGTACTTGTTGTCCTGGACGTGCACGCCGCGGTCGCCGCCCATGGCCAGCGCCTTCTTGATGGCCTCCACTGTCCGGTCCGGACCGATGGAGAGGATGGTGATTTCCGGCTCCCCCCCCAGTTGTTCCTTGAGCTGGACGGCCTGTTCCACCGCGTATTCGTCGTATTCGTTCATCCGGAAGGCCAGATCGGCTTCGTCATACCAGGTCCCATCGCTGTTGGGCTTGAACCTGGATTCCATATCCGGCACCTGTTTTATGCAGACCAGAATTTTCATATGATCCTCCTAAATTTCGTGTGCTTCATACCCGCTTTGTAGGAGCGCCGTTCCGGCGCGCAAGGCCTTTAACCATCTTCCGTAGGAGCGCCATCCCTGGCGCGAACCGTCTTTTACCATTTCCAACAGAGCGAACCGCGTTTAACCATCTCCCGTAGGGCGCCGAGGGGAGTTCCTACACCGTTGACAATCCCTCAGCAGCCGCAATGCGTTCCTCATCCCCGACGGCATCATCCGCTCTTCCAGATTGAGCGAGACCAGCCGGAGCGATGACGGCTACGGCATCCTCGTCAGCAGGGTCGCCTGCCAGGAAGATCGGCTTGCTGAGCCGCTCGGCGACGATCTCGGCCAGGTCCCGGACCTGGAGTTTTCCCTCGCAATCGCCGGTCTTGATTCCGTCCTCGAACATGGTCAGGCAGAAGGGGCAGTTCGATACCAGCAGCGGCGCCCCGGTTTCCTCGGCCATCTTCACCCGCTTCACGTTGATGCGGCTCCCCAGCTTCTCCTCGGCCAGGATCCTGCCGCCGCCCGCGCCGCAGCAGAAACTCTCCAGCCCCGCCTTGGTCATCTCGTTGATCCGGCCGCCTGCCACGTGCAGGACGTTGCGCGGCTGTTCGAAGATGTCCTTGTAGCGGCCGAGGTAGCAGGAGTCGTGGTAGGTGTAGTCGAACTGGTGCGCCTCGATGGAGAGGCTGCCATTCTTCATGAGGTCGTCGATGAAGACCGTGTAGTGTTCGACCTCCACGTCGAGGCCCAGATCCCTGTAGTCGCGGCCGAGGGTGTTCAGGCAGTGCGGACAGGTGGTGACGATCTTCCGCACCCCGTAGCCCTTGATCAGCTCGATGTTCTCCTGCGCGGTCATCTGGTAGAGGTACTCGTTGCCGAGCTTTCTCAGCGGCTCACCGCAGCATTTCTCTTCCTTGCCGAGGATGCCGACCCGGACCCCCGCGGCGTTGCAGATCTTTACGAAGCTCCGGGCAACCTCCTGGTTGCGTTTGTCGAAGGAGGCGTAGCAGCCGACGAAGTAGAGGATGTCGGCCTCTTCGCCATCGGAAAGGTGCCGGACATCGAGTCCTTCCGCCCAGTTGCCGCGTCCGGCGTACGCCAGGCCGAAGGGATTACCGTTGACCTCGATGTTGTTGACGGCAACCATCACTTCCTCGCCGGGGAATTCCCCCTGCATGAGCACCAGGTTGCGCCGCATCTCGATGATCTTGTTGACATGCTCGACCTGGGCCGGGCAGATCTCCTGGCAGGCGCGGCAGGTGGTGCAGGACCAGATGGCGTCCTGGCTGACGGTCTCGATCAGGTTCGACTGGGGGTTCCCGAAGGCCGCCTCCCCGATCTGCTGGACCACCTTCATGGGCGAGAGGGGCTTTTCCGTGTTGGCTGCCGGGCAGCGGTCCTGGCACCTCTTGCAGCTGGTGCAGGCATCGGCATCGAAGATATCCTTCCAGGTGAGGTCGGCAACCTTGTCGGCGCCGAAGTGCTCAAGCCCTTCCTCTTCGAGGTTGATGGTCGTCATCGACCCTTTCTCCCGCAGGTCGCCGAGAAGATAGTTGGCCGGCGTGGTCAGGAGATGGCGGAACTTGCTCCACGGGATGGAGACGATGAAGCCGGTGACCAGGAAGAAGTGGAGCCACCACCAGAGCTTGTGCAGCTCCCGCAGGGACTGGCCATCGAGCCCCGCGAACTGCTTGGCGACCATGAGGCCGAACGGGGAGAAGCGGGCCAGTTCCGGGTTCTGGCGAAGCTCGGTCGCGGCCATGCGGACGCCCTCGGCGAAGAAGCCGGTGACGATGATGGCGGCCAGCAGACCGTGCATCAGGTAGTCGTCGCGGGTGATCTTCAGCCCCTCCGGGCGAACCATGAAGCGGCGGATGGAGAGGCCGAAGAGGGTGACGAGCGCCACGGCACCGGCGAGATCGAGGACCAGCGAGTAGAACTTGTAGAAGCCTCCGGTGAGGATGGCGACGCCGAAGAGGGGCTGGGAGAAGTCGGCCTGGGCCATGACCAGCAGGGTGCCGATGAAGAGGACGATGAAGCCCCAGAAAAAGAGCGCGTGGGGAACACCCGGGCCGCTGACGCGCAGCACCTTGATCTGGCCGAAGAGGTTCCTGGCCATGAGGGAGATCCGCTCACCCAGGTTATCCAGGCGATCGATCGCCTTGCCCTGCCGGTAGAGCTCGACCCGCTTGTAGCACCCGTAGCCGCAGGCGGCCAGGGCCAGAAGCGTGATCAGGTACATCGGGATGACCACCCCGTGCCCCACGTTCCAATAGATTTCTCTGGTAGCTTCCATAACACGCTCCGCTTAGCTTCTTAGCTCTCGTTCTAACCCCTCATCCCCTTGCGTTCCCCCCTTAAACTCTCCCCCCTTGAAAAAGGGGGGCCGGGGGGGATTTAGCGCCGCATTTCAGGCTCCCTCTCCCCCCGGGAGAGGGAGCAGTCTCGAAAGGGGGACTTAATGCCTTACTACGACAGCAGGATCTTCGAGATGACCACCCTCTGGACCTCGTTGGTACCTTCGTAGATCTCGGTGATCTTGGCGTCGCGGAACATCCGCTCCACCTCGTAATCGACCGTGAAGCCGTAGCCGCCGTGGATCTGGATGGCCTCCTTGGTGACGAAAGTGGCGGCCTCGGAGGCGAGCATCTTGCACATCGCCGACTCCACCGTGTAATTCTTTTTCTGGTCCTTCAGGCAGGCGGCTTTGTAGGTCATGAGCTTGCTGGTCTCGATCCGGGCGTACATGTCGGCCAGCTTGAACTGGATCGACTGCAGATCGCAGATCGGTTGGCCGAACTGCTTGCGCTCCTTCGAGTACGCCAGCGCCCGCTCGAAGGCCCCCTCGGCAATCCCCAGAGCCTGGGAGGCGATGCCGATGCGGCCGCCGTTCAAGGTGTCCATGGCGATCTTGAAGCCCTGCCCTTCCTGTCCCAGGAGGTTCTCCGCCGGGATGCGGACGTTGTCGAGGGCGAAGGCGGTGGTGTAACTGCCGCGGATCCCCAGCTTGTTCTCGTTCTTGAGGATCTCGACCCCGGGGGACTGCAGGTCGACGATGAAGGCGGAGACGCCCCTGTGCTTGAGGCTCTTGTCGGAGGTAGCGAAGACGACGCCGGTCCCCTTGTAGCCGCCGTTGGTGATGAAGATCTTGGAGCCGTTGATCACGTAGTCGTCGCCGTCGCGGCGGTAGGTGGTGGCGATGGCGCCGGCGTCGCTGCCGGCATCGGGTTCGGTGAGGAGGAAGCAGCCGATGATCTCGCCGGTGTTGAGCGCCGGGAGCCACTTTTTCTTCTGTGCCTCGGTGCCGAAGGTGTAGATCGGGCCGCAGGCGAGCGAAGTGTGGGCCGAGATCAGGACGCCGCTTGAGCCGCAGGCCTTCGAGACCTCCTCGACCACGATGGCATAGGAAAGCATGTCGAGGCCGGCGCCGTCATATTCCTCCGGCAGATAGCTGCCGAGGAAACCCATCTCCCCCATCTTCCTCACCAGGTCGTCGGGGATCATGTGCTCCTCGTCGATCTTCATGGCGATCGGCTTGATTTCCTTCTCCACGAAGTCCCGTACCGAATCCCTCAACACCTTGTGGTCCTGGCTCAATTCGAAATTCATCTCATCCTCCTATTGGTGTGCCCTAAAAAGGTTCGAAGAAATCCCCCTCCCCTCGAGGGAGGGGGTCAGGGGGTGGGGGCAGGCGCCACCATGGTCGCCCGTGGCAGCTTCTCCCACCCCTCGCCCCTCCCGTCATGGGAGGGGATACGAAGCTACTTCCCCTGGAACTGCGCCTTGCGCTTCTCGACGAAGGCGCCCATCCCCTCTTTCTGGTCCTCGGTGGCGAAGAGGACGCCGAAGAGGGAGCTCTCGTAGCGGAAGCCATCCTCCTTGGTCATGTTGAGACCGTTGACGATGGCGTTCTTCGCGTAGCCGACGCCGAGACTGCCGTTCCTGGCGATCTCCTTGGCCAGCTCCAGCGCCTTTCCGGCCAGCTCCGCCTGCGGGAAGACCTCGTTCACCAGTCCCCAGGCCAGGGCCTTCTGCGCCGGAATCATCCTGCCGCTCAGCACCATCTCCTTGGCCCGGTTCGGCCCGATCAGCCTCGCCAGGTTCTGGGTGCCGCCGAAGCCGGGGATGATCCCCAGGGTGACCTCGGGAAAGCCGACCTTGGCGTTATCGGAGGCGTAGATGAGGTCACAGGCGAGGGCCAGTTCCAGCCCCCCGCCGAGGGCGTAACCGTTGACCGAGGCGATTACCGGCTTGGTCATCTTCTCGATGAGGAGCATGACCCGCTGCCCCTTGAGCGCGAACTGGTGCCCTTCGAAGGAACTCATGTTCGCCATTTCCTTGATATCCGCCCCGGCCACAAAGGCCTTCTCACCGGATCCCGTGATGATGACCACCTGGGCACTGTCGTCACGCTCCAGTTCGAAGAGGGTGCACTCCAGATCGCTGAGGACCTGGCTGTTAAGCGCGTTGAGGCTTGCGGGGCGGTTGACCGTGACGAGGGCGACACCGTCGGTTATCTCGCAAAGGATGTTCTTTTCCATGTCTTCTCCCGTGAATAAGCCGAACAGACCTTAGTAGGTGTAGAATCCCCTTCCCGACTTTTTCCCCAGGTACCCGGCGTTGACCATGTTCACCAGCAGCGGACAGGGGCGGTACTTCGGGTCCTTGAATCCGTCATGGAGGACGTTGCAGATGGCCAGGACCGTGTCGAGCCCGATGAAATCGGCGAGGACCAGCGGGCCCATCGGCTGGTTCGTCCCAAGCTTCATCCCCTTGTCGATGTCCTCTGCCGAGGCGATACCCTCATAAAGGGCGAATGCAGCCTCGTTGATCATCGGGATCAGGACACGGTTCACGATGAAGCCGGGGTAGTCGTTCGAGACCGCCATCTGCTTGCCGAGCTTCGCGACCAGCGCGCTGATGGCCTGGAAGGTCTCGTCGCTGGTGCCCAGACCGCGGATGACTTCGACGAGCTCCATGATAGGTACGGGGTTCATGAAGTGCATGCCGATCACCTTGTCCGGTCGCTTGGTCACCGCGCCGATGCGTGTGATGGAGATGGAAGAGGTATTGGAAGCGAGGATGGCATCCTCTCCCAGGATCTCGTCGAGCTTGCGGAAGAGGTCGAACTTCAGCGCCTCGTTCTCGCTGGCGGCCTCCACCACGAGGTCGCAGGTGGAGAAGTCCCTGATGTCCTTGGTGATGGTGATGCGCCCCATGATCCCCTGGATGCTGGTACTGAAGATGACCCCTTTGTTCGCCTGCCTCTCCAGGTTCTTCTCGATCGACTTCAGCGCCTTTTCCAGCTGGGCTTCCGAGATGTCGTACATGAGAACCTGGTATGCGTGCTGGGCGAAGACGTGAGCGATCCCGCTCCCCATCTGCCCTGCTCCTAAGACACCGACAACCTTGAACATGTCACCCCTCCTGTATCTGATGTTCGTTAGATCTCTTATCAAAGCCCCTCTCCCCGCGGGAGAGGGTGGCCGAAGGCCGGGTGAGGGAAGTTGCCGCATAGTACTCGTGCTGCTCCGTGGCCGGCGCCCTCACCCTGGCCCTCTCCCGGAGGGAGAGGGGACTACAGGCTTCCAAGGGACTACACCCTCTCGAAGATGACGGCGACCGCTTCACCGCCGCCGATGCAGAGGGTGGCCAGGCCATAGCGGCCCTGACGCTTGTGCAGTTCCCGGATGACGGTGGCCGCCAACCTGCCGCCGCTGGCCCCGATGGGATGGCCGATGGCGCAGGCGCCGCCGTTGACGTTTACTTTCGCCGGGTCGAGGGCCAGCTCCTTGATGGCGATCATGGTCACCGCAGCGAAGGCCTCGTTGATCTCGAAGAGATCGATGTCACCGACCTTGAGACCGGCCCTCGCGCAGGCGCGCTGAATCGCTCCCACCGGCGCTTCCGTGTACTGGTCAGGATGCAGGCTGCAGGTGGCATAGGCGACGATCCTGGCCTTGGGCGAGAGGTTCAATCGCTTCACCGCACCGGCTCCGGCGAGGAGGGAGAAGGCGGCCCCGTCATTGATGGAGGAGGCGTTGGCGGCGGTGATGGTGCCATCCTTCCTGAAAACCGGCCGCAGTCCGGTGAGCTTGGCGAAGTCGACCTTGAACGGCTCCTCGTCGTCGGAGATCACGATCTCACCGCCCCGCCCTTTCTTGGTCACCGCGGCGATCTCGTCCTTGAAGACGCCGCCTTTCACGGCTTCCTGGGCGAGGCGGTAGGAGCGGATGGCGAATTCATCCTGCGCTTCGCGGGTCAGCCCGTGCCTGGCGACGGCCTCCTCGGCGATGTCACCCATATGCCTGCCGGAGTACGGGTCCTGCAGACCGTCGTAAATCAACAGGTCGGTGATTTCGCCGTGCCCCATCCGGTATCCGTAGCGGGCCTTCTTCAGGACGAAGGGAGACAGCGACATGTTCTCCATCCCCCCTGCCACTGCGACTGCCGAATCTTCCAGCATGATGGAACCTGCGGCCAACATCAGCGACTTGAGGCCGCTGCCGCAAACCTTGTTGATGGTCATGGCGTGAGCGGCATCAGGTATCCCTGCGAAGCGCATCGCCTGACGTGCCGGAGCCTGCCCTACGCCTGCAGGGAGGACCTGCCCCGCAATGACTTCGTCAACCTGGGCGGGATCGAGCCCAGTGCGATCGAGAAGCGCCTTTATCACAGCACCACCCAGAGAGGGTGCTTCGACATCCGACAGGTTTCCCCCGAAGGAGCCGAATGGCGTTCTCAGCGATTCAACAACAAATACCTCTTTCATTGCCACCTCCAGCCGTGAAATTTGAGTGTGAATATACAGCTCGTTTACGTACGTGTCAATCGTTTTTAGAACAGATTTTTACATCACCGTATAAAAATATGACCCATGCCACCTAAAACCTTGCATACTGCGGGTTTATAGCCCGAGAAAGTTGTTTATGCTTGTTCAAAGCTCCCGCCTTCAATATCTACGCTTTACGTAAAGGGAAGGCTGCAAACAAAAAGAAGGGCAATCCGTGGATTGCCCCGCTGGTCGTAACAGGATGAAGACGATTATCCTTTTGTAGGAGCGCCCTCCGGGCGCGAACCTCGCACCCGGAAGGGCGTTCCTACGGATGCTGTCATCAATCGGGAGGAGGAATGGCGGGAACCGCCTCCTACGGCAGCTACATTCCGCCCTGTGCGGTTGTTCGCGCCCGGGAGGGCGCTCCTACGGATGCTGTCACCCGTCGAGAGGAGGAGTGGCCGCTACCCTCCCCCTGCGGCAGCTACATATTCCGGCGATACTCCCCGCCGACCTCGTAGAGTGCCCGCGTGATCTGCCCCAGCGACGCGCACTTCACCGTCTCCATCAGCTCCGCGAAGATGTTGCCGCCGCTCACTGCCGCCTCCTGCAGGCGTTTCAGCGCCGCCGGCGCCTTGTCCTTGTTCCGCTCATGGAACGCCCTCAGATTCCTGATCTGCTGCTCCTTCTCCTCGTCCGAGGCCCGGGCCAGTTCGCCGGGGATCTGGTACCCCTCCTCGTTGGCGCGGGGGTTAAGGAAGGTATTGACCCCGATGATGGGCAGCTCGCCTGAGTGTTTCCTGTCCTCGTAGAGCATCGACTCATCCTGGATCTTGCTGCGCTGATACTGGGTCTCCATCGCCCCCAGCACTCCCCCGCGCTGGTCGATCCTCTCGAACTCCGCCAGCACGGCCTCTTCCACCAGGTCGGTCAGCTCGTCCATGATGAAGGCACCCTGCAGGGGGTTCTCGTTCTTGGCCAGACCCAGCTCCTTGGTGATGATCATCTGCACCGCCATGGCCCGGCGCACCGATTCCTCGGACGGCGTCGTGACCGCCTCGTCGTAGGCATTAGTGTGCAGGGAGTTGCAGTTGTCATAGAGCGCCATCAGGGCCTGCAGGGTGGTGCGGATGTCGTTGAAGTCCATCTCCTGGGCATGGAGGGAACGCCCGCTGGTCTGGATGTGGTACTTGAGCTTCTGGCTGCGGTCGTTGGCGCCGTACTTCTCGCGCATCACCACCGCCCAGATCCGCCGCGCCACGCGCCCGATCACGGTGTATTCGGGATCCAAGCCGTTGGAGAAGAAGTAGGACAGGTTGGGGGCGAAGTCGTCGATGTGCATGCCGCGCGAGAGGTAGTACTCGACGTAGGTGAACCCATTGGAGAGGGTGAAGGCGAGCTGGGAGATCGGATTGGCCCCCGCCTCGGCGATGTGGTAGCCGCTGATCGAAACGGAATAGTAGTTCCGCACCTGCTGCTCGATGAAGTACTGCTGGATATCTCCCATCATCCTGAGCGCGAACTCCGTGGAGAAGATGCAGGTATTCTGCCCCTGGTCTTCTTTGAGGATGTCCGCCTGCACCGTCCCGCGGACCGTCTGCAGGGTGCAGGCCCCGACCTTGCGGTATTCCTCCTCCGAGGGCTCGCGGCCATGCGTGTTGCGGAAAAGCTCAAGCTGCTGCGCGATCGCGGTATTGAAGAAGAACGCCAGCATGATCGGCGCAGGGCCGTTGATGGTGATGGAGACGCTGGTGGAGGGGGCGCAGAGATCGAAGCCGGCATAAAGCTTCTGCATGTCCTCGACCGTGCAGACCGAGACGCCGCTCTCTCCCACCTTGCCGTAGATGTCCGGCGGATAGTCCGGGTCCTCCCCGTACAGCGTCACGGAGTCGAAGGCGGTCGACAGGCGCTTGGCACCGTCGTCCTGGCAGAGGTAGTGGAAGCGCTTGTTCGTCCGCTCCGGGGTCCCCTCGCCCGCGAACTGCCGCTTCGGATCCTCCTCAACCCGCTTGAAGGGGAAGACGCCCGCGGTGTAGGGGAAGAAGCCGGGGACATTCTCCTTCATGCACCACTTGACGATCTCGCCCCAGTCCTCGTAGTCGGGGAGAGAGACCTTGGGGATTTTCGTCCCTGAGAGGGAGGTGGTGTAGAGTTCGGTGCGGATCTCCTTGTCGCGCACCTTGGTGACCTGGGCCTCCTGACGGTAGCTGGCCTTGAGCGCCGGCCAGCCCTCCATGATCCGCCGTGGCTCGTCCTGGAGCCTTCCGGAGAACGATCCGATCAGCTGGTCAAGTTCGGCGGAAGCGGCCTCGCCTTTCACGTGGGACTTCGCCCCTTGGAGCTGGAACAGGGTCCGCGCTATCTTCGCCTGCTCCTCGACCGTCTTCCGGTAATTGCGGGCCGTCAGCACTATCTCGCCCAGGTAGTGAACCCGGTCGGGCGGGATGATGTACTGTTTCAGGCTTTGCTTCTCGGTGATCTTCAGTTGCGACTGCCATCCGAGCTTTTTCTTGTCATTGAAGCGATCGAGCACCGCCCGGTAAAGGACGTTGGTGCCGGGATCGTTGAACTGCGAGGCGATGGTGCCGTAGACCGGAACCTCCTCGTCGGGCACCTCGAACATGTTCCGGTTTCGGCGGTACTGTTTGCGCACGTTGCGCAGCGCATCCTCGGAACCTTTACGCTCGAACTTGTTGAGCGCGACCAGGTCGGCGAAGTCCAGCATGTCGATCTTCTCGAGCTGGGTGGGTGCTCCGAATTCGCAGGTCATGACGTAGAGCGAAACGTCGCAGATACCGACCACCCCGGCATCCCCCTGCCCTATCCCGGAGGTCTCGACGATGACCATCTCGAAGCCTGCGGCACGCACCACGTCGATTGCGTCCTGGATGGCCGCGGAAAGTTCTGAGCGGGAATCCCGGGTGGCAAGGGAGCGCATGTAGATCCGGTCGCTGTTGATGGAGTTCATCCTGATGCGGTCGCCGAGGAGCGCGCCGCCGGTCCGCTGCCGGGACGGATCCACCGCCAGAATGGCCACGCTCTTGTCGGGGAAGTCCCTGATGAAGCGGCGGACGAGTTCGTCGGTGAGGGAGCTCTTCCCCGCCCCGCCGGTGCCGGTGATGCCGAGCACCGGGACCTCTTTCCCCATGCCCCGGATGCGCTCCCGTACGGCGCCGTAGCCCTCGCTGTGCTCATGAACTGCCTGCTCGGCGAGGCTGATGAGGGTGTTGACGGCGCGGATGTCCCTTTCCTTGAGCCGGTCGATCTCGGAGTCGATGTCGCGCTCGGGGGAGAAATCGCAGAGCTCCAGCATGTGGTTGATCATCCCCTGGAGCCCCATGCGCCGGCCGTCCTCGGGCGAGAAGATCTTGCTCACCCCGTAGGACTCGATCTCGCGGATCTCGTCAGGGACGATGACGCCGCCCCCCCCGCCGAAGACCTTGATGTGCTCGGCGTCTCGCTCCTTCAGGAGGTCGCGGATGTACTTGAAGAAGGGCACATGCCCACCCTGGTAGCAGCTTACCGCGATCCCCTGGGCGTCCTCCTGGATGGCAGCGGTGACGATGGCCTCCACCGAGCGGTTGTGACCCAGGTGGATCACCTCGGCCCCCGAGGCCTGGAGCATCCGCCTGATGATATTGGTGGCAGCGTCATGACCGTCGAAGAGACTGGTAGCCGTAACAAAACGAATCTTGTGTGTGGATCGGTAAGGTGCCGCAGCGGCTATGTGCATGGTCGTTCTCCTTCGTCAAGTTGGGAGATTAAGTCCCCCTTTGCAAAAGGGGGATTTAGGGGGATTTTTGCGGTTGGCAACATGGTTCCCCCCCGCACCCCCACAAAGGGGGGAGGTTCTGTCTTAGCTGTCCGCGAGGGTGAACTCCCAGGCGCACCAGAATTCTTCCGGGTGCTCGTCGGGCGGACACGCGATGCAGCGGGTCTGCAGGCGGGGATCGATGGTCCTGGCGAATTCGCCGTACTCGACGATCCCCACCGATTTGCACGGGTGGTCCGGGAGCCCCTTGCGCTTGCGGGCCGACTGGACGCGGCAATCGAGCATCCGGAAGACGGCGCGATGCTCGCTGACCTCGATGGACTCCTGAAGATTCAGGCGGGCGTAGAAGCGGTGCTGCAGGCATTCCACCAGGGCGGGGATCCCGCCGCCGGGCTTCATCCCCAGCCGCTCCATGATCCTCTTGGCCTCGATCACCGTGAAGAGCCGCCAGGCGTCGGTATCGATCTCAACCGCCACATCCATGCCGTATTTCTTCTCAAGGGACTGGAACCAGACACCGTCATGGGCCAGCCAGTTCTTGGCGTCGTCGACGATGATCCGGACCAGTTCCTCCTTGCTGAGCGAGTAGAGGAGCTTGATGCCTCCATCCCCCGCCTGCTCGGCAACGCAGGGTTCTGCCTGTAAGGTTGCAGCATTTGTCATGGATCCACCTCCTTTAGGTGATGTCGGTTACCCCATCTTTTCATATCCACCATCCCCATGAGGGAGGGGATCAGGGGGTGGGGGCGGATGCCACCATCTCAGAAGTGGCCGCTTCACCCACCCCCCAGCCCCCTCCCGTCGAGGAGGGGGAGCTTCTTTAGTGGTCGGAGGCCTTGGCGATGCCGATGCCTGTGTTCTGGCGGACATCGATCTCGTCGAACATCTCCTCGGCACGGCGCTCCCTGAAGAGGAGGCATCCGAAGAAGGCGGCCAGGAAACCGATCGGGACGGAAACGATGCCCGGGTTCTTGAGCGGGAAGATGGGGGCGTCAAGGCCGACCATGGAGGTCCCGTTCTTGTTCTTCTCGTACTCGGCCCTCGATTTCTCCAGGCTCTTCAGATCCTTCTCAGGCAGCGCCACACCGCTGGCCTGCTTCTTCTCCAGGACGTCGACCACCTTCTTGGCATCGGCTGCCACCTTCTTGGGATAGGTCATCACGGGGGAGACCATCACCAGGGCCAGCGCTGTTACGGTACCGACAACCAGACCGGAAATGATGCCGGAGGTGTTGAACTTGCGCCAGAAGAGCGAGAGGACGATCACCGGGAAGTTACCGGAGGCCGCCACGGCGAAGGCCAGGGCCACCAGCGCCACCACGTTTTCCTTCTCGGCCATGAGCCCCATGACGATGGCGGAGGTGCCGACGAAGAGCGAGGTGATGCGGGCTACCTTGACCTGCAGGTGCTGATCGGCCTTGCCGTCCTTGATGATGTTCACGTAGACGTCGTGGGCGATGGCTGCCGAGGCCGCCAGCACCAGCCCGGAAACGACGGCGAGGATGGTGGCGAAGGCCACGGCGCAGATGAAGGCCAGGAAGATGTCGCCGCCGAGGCTCCCCGCGCCGCCGCCCATGTGCTGTGCCAGCAGCAGGGTCGCCATGTTGCCACCCTTGTCGACAGCAAGGATGCTCTGCGGGGTGAGGTAAAGGGCGGCGCCGAAACCGATCACGGAAATCATGAAGAAGAAGCTGGAGTTGAGGAAGAGGGCGATGATGATCGACTTGCGGGCGTCTTTAGCGCTGGGAACGGTGAAGAAGCGCATCAGGATGTGGGGAAGACCTGCGGCGCCGAGCGCCCAGGCAAGCCCCAGCGAGATCTGATCGAGCGGACTTTTCAGGAAGAGACCTGGCTCAAGGAACCTCTGCCCATAATTGACGCCGGGCTTGGCAATGACGTCTTTGAGGACGTTGGTGCGTACGTGATCCTGGATCGCGGGGCTGTTGACGATGTCGGTGAAGAAGTGGATGGGATTGAAGCCCGCCTTGGCCGCGACGAGGATGCAGAGCACGGTGGTCGCCCCCATGAGAAGCGAGGCCTTTATGATCTGCACCCAGGTGGTAGCCTTCATCCCCCCGAAGACCACGTAGGCGACCATGAGGGCGCCGACGCCGATGACCGATACCTTGTAAGGGATGCCCAGCAGCATCTGCATGAGCTTCCCGGCGCCAACCATCTGGGCGATGAGGTAGAAGATGGAGACGGTCACGGTCGAGATGGCGGCTACCCCGCGGACGATCTTTGGCGAACTCCTGAAGGAGAGGATGTCGCCGAGGGTGTATTTCCCGGCATTGCGGCAGGGCTCGGCGATGACCAGCAGGATGGCGATGAACGAGAACATCGGTCCTACCGCGTACATGAAGCCGTCGATGCCGTACAGGGAAATCAACCCGGACATCCCCAGGAACGACGCTGCCGACATGTAGTCTCCGGCAATGGCCCAGCCGTTCTGGAGGCCGGTGATGCCGCCGCCGGCGGTATAGAAGTCGGAGGCAGTCGTGGTCTTCTTCGCTGCCCAGACCACGACCCCCATGGTGACGGCGATGATCAGGGCGAACATGCCGATGGTGATCCCGCGGTTAGGGGTGACCTTGGCGGGAGCGGCATCGGCCTTGGCGGGCGCCTTTACCGAAGCGGCCGCAGGGGTTGCAGCCGCTGCGGTCGCCGGAGCGGAAGCCGCGGGCGCCGATGCTGCCGGGGCGGACGGAGCTGCAGCAGGACCTGCTGCCGAGACTATGGCGGTGCCGAATAACGACAACGAAAGGGCGACGGTTAAAGCGGCTATTTTATTTTTCATTATTTCCCCCTCCTCTTTATGTGATGACGCGTCTGTCTATTTCAGAACATCAAGCAACTGCTTGGTGAGCCGGTCAAAGTCCTTGTTGGCAACATGGGCGTAGTAGCTCGCCACCCCGATCGCCATGACGAATTGCGAGAGGATGAAGATGTAGCCGAAGTTGATGGGACCCAGGACCTTGACGTTGAACGCCTCCGGAAAGTAGCCGGAGATGACCGGGAGGAGGAGGTAGTAGATGGTCGAGATGATCCACCAGCTGAACAGGAAACTGCGTTTTTTGCGTTTGAGTTCGATGAAGCTGCTGTTGTTGGCAATCACTTCCCATTGGGTTTTTTCCGCCATGGCCGTCACTCCTTTTGTTGAGGGTTGTCAAATCATCCCGCCCCTGGCAGCGGGTCCTATTCATTGCATGCAAGGTCGAATGCCCCTTACGGGCGGGCGTAGCCGAACTTCATCGAAAGGGTCTCGGCGCTCAGGCGCAGGGAGGGGATGATCTCCCCCTCGAGCCTCTCGCCGAAGAGGCGGATCGACGGCCCCAGCATCATCAGGGCCCCCACCACCTTCCCGCCGTAATCCCTCACCGCCACCGCGACGGTGATCACTCCCTCACCCATGCCGCTGCAGTCGATAGCCACGCCTTTCTCGCGGATCTGCTCCAACTCCACCCGCAGCGCCGCCATGTCGGGGTAGCGGCCGCGGCTGCCGCGCCACCTCTTGCCGATCTTCTCCAGCAGGTCCCAGGAATCGATGGCCCGCATGACCTTCCCTGCCGCATTGCTGAAGAAGGGAAAGCGCTTTCCCACCACCGGCTCCACCTTTTCCTGCTGAAGGCAGTCCACCATGTCGAGAAAGAAGACTTCGTCGCCGTTGAGGATCGCCATGTAGATGGCTTCGTTGTGCTGGCGGGCCAGCTGTTCCAGGACCGGTCGGGCGTCCTTCAGAATGGTCACGTAAAGCTCGTCGTCATGAGGGAGGATTGATTTCATGATCGCTCCTGCATACTTGAGGTCCCTGGCGTTGTCGATGAGCCTCTCGGCGAGCCTTCTCGCGCGGCCGCGGTCATACTTGCCGCTTTGCACCGCATACTCCACCAGCCCCTTGCTCTCGAGGCTGTCCAGCAGACGCATCACCTTGTACCTGCTGATTCCTGCTTTGCGGGCCAGAGCCGACAGGGAGCAGCGCTTCCCACCGGCCGCCACGATTTCCATAAGTTCCAGGGCCTTCTGCAGTCCATCAAAAGAAAGGTCCGTTTTTCCCTTTTCCATCGTCATCCCCTCGATCGGTCCGGAACTAATCCCAGCTCTTGATCTTCATGGTCCCGTTCTCAGCCAGGTTCTGCTGCATCTTGAAGACCTTGAATAGCATGTGCGGCTCGTGTCCCACGTTGAGCTCGAAGCATTCCCTCTTCGCCCGCTCGTAATACTCCGTCATGATCGGCTTGTAGTCGGGGTGGACGCACTTCGTGATGATGG
Source organism: Geomonas sp. (assembly GCF_056994735.1). Classification (NCBI taxonomy): domain Bacteria; kingdom Pseudomonadati; phylum Thermodesulfobacteriota; class Desulfuromonadia; order Geobacterales; family Geobacteraceae; genus Geomonas; species Geomonas sp. The sequence continues at coordinate 6,624 of NZ_JBXKJL010000418.1, read as the reverse complement.
TCCTGGCCCGTTCCACCGGGGAAAGCCCGCGCAGGTCGGCGAGTCCCTGCTCGGTGACCAGCACGTCCAGGTCGTGCTCGGTGTGGTCCACGTGCGGGGCCATGGGGACCACGCAGGTGATGCCGGTCGGGTCGCTCTTGGAGGGACGGGTGGAAGGGGTGTGCATGATGGAGAGGTAGGCGTTTCTGAGGAAGTCGCCCGAGCCTCCGATGCCGTTGATCATCCTGGTCCCGCCGACCAGCGTCGAGTTGGCGTGGCCGTAGATGTCGAACTCCACCGGGGTGTTCATGGCGATCACGCCCAGGCGGCGGATCGGCTCCGGGTTGTTGCTGATCTGCATGGGACGAAGCACGACCTTGCTGGTGTAGAAGTCCCAGTTGTCGTAGAGGCGCTTGAAGCCCCCTTCCGAGAGGGAAAGCGAGGTGGAGGAGGCGAAGTTGAGCTTCCCGGAATCGAAGAAGTCGAGCATGGTGTCCTGGATCACCTCGGTCCAGACGTTGATGTTGGAGAAGGGACCCTTGACCATGCCGCCGACCACGGCGTTGGCGATGTTGCCGACACCTGACTGGAGCGGCAGGAGGTTCTTGGGCAGCCGCCCGGCCTTGACCTCGAACTGGAAGAAATCGAGGATGTTGGCCGCGATCTGCTCGGAAACCTCGTCGGGCTGGGAGAGGGCGCGCCCCTTGTCCGGCATGCGGGACTCGACGATGGCAACGATCTTGTCGGGGTCGCAGGGAACATGGAGGGAGCCGATACGGTCATCGACCCGGCTGATCAGGTAGGGCTTCTTGTACGGAGGGCGCTCGGTCATCACGATGTCGTGGATCCCCTCGAAGGACGGGATGGCCGTGTTGATCTCGATGATCAGCTTGTCCGAGTGCTGGATGACCTCGGTGGCGCAGCCGATGGAGCCGGCCAGAATGATGCTCCCGTCCTCGGTGATGCCGCTGGCCTCGATCAGGCCGAGGTCGAAGCCGCCGCCCCGCTCCTTGGTGTAGAAGCCGTAGGCCAGGTCCTGGGCGTAGAGGGAGAGGTGCTTGTCGCCCATCCGGACGGTGCCGTTGTTGACCTGCTTTTGCACCACCTTCCCCGTCTGGTACGGCCAGCGCTTGTCGGTCATCAGTAGCGAGGCCCAGCGGTCTTCGATCTCTGCGCCGATCGATGCCCCGATGAAGAGGTTGAAGCGCATCTTCCCCTGCAGGTTGTTCTTCTCGACGTAATCGGCCAGCGCCGCAGGCACCACCTTCGGGTAACCGACCGGCGTGAAGCCGGACCAGCCGAGGTCCATGCCGTTCTTGAAGAAAGGAATGGTCTCCTCGGCGCTCATGATCCTGGAATGCAGGCTGGTCTTTCTGATCCTCTTTTGCAGTTCGCTCATGTAAACCTCCGTTTGTTATGATCAAGACACCCGTGGGTGGCAGCCTCTGGTAAGGGCCAAAAGTCACGGTTTATATGCAATTATCTCCGGACCAGCAAATGTAAAACATTGGTGTATGGCTGTGAATGAAGGCGTCGAACCGTGAAGGGTAAAGGCTTGATTTGAGCTGCAAGAGAGGAGTCATAAGCATTGGATCGACCATGGCAACCTTGTTGCGATTTGACGTGCACGGGATCCTGGACTTTCCGGCCACCGCCACCGCCACCCGCAACATCTCAATAAGACGTTGTTTTCATACATTTATCACAGAGAGCGAAAGCTACGCTGAAAAAATACTCGCAGTTTACGTCCATGTCAAGCGTTAATAAAACAATATTCTACGTAATCATAATTTTTCATCCTGCCACCCCCTTGCCCCTCCCTGTTCTGGGGCTGGCAACAGTAATGAGTTGACAAACGCCGGAGCATAGCCTATGAATGGATGAAGTTTACGTAAAGGTGAAATCCATGAATATACTGAACATACTGAAAGATGGCGAGGAAGCGGTTTCGATAGGTGACCTGGCGAAGCAGTACGATCTCACCACGAGGACGCTCCGGTATTGGGAAGAGGTGGGGATAATAGAGTCGGTGCAGCGACTCGATGGCGCCACCAGGGGCTATACCCCCTACTATGTCAGAAGGATCAAGTTCATCCTGAAGCTGAAGGAGTTGGGGCTCACCATCAAGGAGATGCAGGATCTCTACGTCGCCTACGGCGACGCCAAAGAGACCGACAGGATGATCCCGCGCCTGATCGAGATCCTCGACCAGCATATCGACAAGGTGGATGAAAAGATGTCGCAGCTGGCTTCGCTTAGGAAGGAGATCGTCGACTACCGCCAGAAGATGATCAAGCGCTTCACCTTGAACAGCGAGAACGCCGCCGCATAGCCCCGGTTCCCGCACCGCTTCCGCCACAACGCCACCTGCGGCCCATCACAGCCGCAGGTCGGGCCCTTTCGGGCAAAAAAAGAGGGGATCCACATCGTGGGTCCCCTTCCGCATTTCCAGCTTCTAAATTTTCAACAACGGCACCGAACCCTGATGCAGGATCGCCGGTGACTCATCAGCAGCCTCCCCTCCCCCGGGCGAGGCGCGCTCCTGAACGAAACTCAGGCCGTCCCTTCACTTAATTGCTCATCACGAACTCGTCGCGACGGTTCTTGGCCCTGGCAGCTTCGTCATGGCCGGCATCGGCAGGCTTCTCCTTGCCGTAGCTGATGGTCGATAGCCGGTCGGAAGGAATGCCCAGGCTCTGAAGATACTTCGAGGCAGCCTTGGCACGTCTCTCCCCCAGGGCGAGGTTGTAATCGTCGGAGCCGAGCTCGTCGCAGTGCCCCTCGATCTGGATCTTGCTCTGCCCCTTCTTCAGGAGGTCGGCATTTTTTGCCAGGGCCTCGCGTGCCTGGTCCGAAAGGTTCGCCGAATCGAAGTCGAAGAAGATTCTGTCCAGGGCGGTCTTGAGGCTCTCCGCCTTGACCGGCGTCGCCGGCTGAACCTGTTTTTGAGCCTGCGACTCATCGATCTTCGATGTGGAAAGGCCTGCGTCCCTGGCCTCGACCTTCACGGCTGCGGCCGGAGCCTTAACGGTTGAGGCGGACGGGGCTGAAGGCGTGGCCGGAGGGATCATCTGATCCTGCTTGACCACTTGCTGCTTGGCGCAGCCGCCGGCGCACAGGGCTGTCAGGGCACAAGCGATCAGGGACATCTTGAACTTTTGTTTCATACTCTCTCCTTTTGATAGTCGTGCGCGGCAGCAACTGCGACAGGGCGCGTCGCTGCTGCACCGCATCCGCTGAGACCGCGGGCACGACGAAATGTTCGCACCCGCACGAAACGTCGCTCCTCCAAAGCGGAGACGAACTATCGTTCGGGCGCACGACGGGGTAACCAGCCGGGGTTAAGCCGACTGTTGATTTTCTAAGGGAGTGATCAGCAGATGGATGCAGGTGGTCCGCGGGCACCGCTTTGGGGAGGGGTGATGGAACTGAAGCTATACGCTTCAAGGGCGAAAACGGTTTCGAAGGTCGCAGGTGCCAGCAGCCTAGGGGCATATTCGTGGTAGAAGTCGGCGAACTGGATCTTCTTGCCCGTCGCCTCCTGGCTGCTTTTGCTGCTGCATTCAATGACGGCGCGCGGGCGAGGCTTTGGCGTACTGTGGCCGTTCTCGAGGTTGGGAAGCCTGACTCCCAAGGCGATCAGGAAGACGCAGATCGGGATGATTGACCAGGCAAGATTTTTTCTGCTCGAAATGTTGATCTCCTTCGCCATGAAGGGTGATTTACACCAAAAGAGCGGGATGCGCAATGTTTACCTGTAAAAAATTAACCTTTGGCTATTGGTACTGCCAACTAATTCCCTATGATCATTACTCTTACTGATCAGCGTTAATCTTCCGCCATGAGATTGTCATCCCCGAATGCCCTTATCCCCCTGCCCCCTTTGTCAAAAGGGGGGGGACCTGACGACGGGGAGTTCTTTGGCTGAGGTACTGACCACAAAGTAAAGAGGGGAGCCGCTGGTGGCTCCCCTCTTTACTTCCATTCGCCCGGCAGGTGAAATTGCAGGGGTCACCGCAGCCGGATGTTCTCCAGCCTCACCCTTCCCGCCTTTACCGTGAGCTTCCCGAATATTCCAGCGGCCGAGAGGTTGTCCTGGTAGCTGCAGTCATACCCCCCCTTGAGGCTCACCCCGATCTCCTTGTCGAAGATGAGATCGCTGCTGAAGTTGTACTCCTGCAGTTCGAGGACATCGTTGTCGGCAGCCTGGAGGTAGGCGGAGAGGAGGTCGGCGAAGGCCGCCGGCGTCGGGCCCGGAATCCTCACCGGGGCCTCCGAGCATTTCTGCACGCTGATCAGGCGGTGCTTCGTCCTGGTGTCGGAGGCGCTGGCGCCGAAAGCGGTGAGGCTCACCGAATAGGTCCCGGCGTCGTTGTAGACGTGGACCGGGTTCCTGGCAGTGTCGCTGGCACCGTCGCCGAAAATCCACAGCCAGGAGTCGGCCATGCTGGAGAGATCGCTGAAGCTTACGATGAGCGGCGCGTAGCCGGAGGTGACCTGGCTGGAGAAGTCGGCAATGACCGGGAAGCTGTAAATCTGGGTCTTCACCTGTTCGCTACTGGAGCCGTCCGTGGCGGAGGCGAAGTATCTCAGCGTGGTGGTCGACGAAATCGCCAGCGGTCCCATGTAGACGGCGGATTGGGCGGTGGGCGTCGTGCCGTCCAGCGTGTAGTAGATGGTTGCGGACTTGCTGGGAGAGAGCACCACCATCTTGGCCGAGGAGTAGGTACCTCCTGCCGGGGAAGCGGTAGTGGTGGGAGTGCGCGGCGGCCAGGCGTCACCGTAGGCGAACCTGACCTTGACCGGCGTGGCGCGGTCGTAGCTCGAAGCGTCGCCCAGGGCCCCGTAGTCGTTGTAGCCCCAGCTCCAGACCACGCCGTCGCTCGTTTCCGCCAGGGCATAGGCTTGGCCGGCGGCGATGGCGACCACCGATGCCAGCGTTGTGACCTGCACCGGCGAGCTCTGCGCTACCGTGCTGCCGATCCCGAGCTGGCCATGACCATTGCGCCCCCAGGTCCAAAGCGTACCGTCCGCCTTCAGGGCCATGGTGAACTCATCCCCGGCGGCGATGGCGGTTACACCGGTGAGCCCGGGAACGGCCTGCGGCGCCGCGCGCTGAACCGTGGTCCCGTCGCCCAGTTGTCCCTGGTCATTGCGCCCCCAAGTCAGGACTGTTCCGTCCGCCTTCAGGGCGACGGTGTGGTCGGCCCCGGCGGCGATGGCGGTCACACCGGAGACCCCCTCCAGCATCCGGGGGCTGTAGGTGTCGTCCCAGGGGCCGGACTCGAAGCCAAGCTGTCCGGAACTGTTCTGTCCCCAGGTCCAGACGCTGCCGTCTCCCTTGAGTGCCACGGAGTAGTAGTTGCCCGCGGCGACGGAGATGAAGCCGCTGCTGTTGGGCAGGACGGTCGGCAGAATCATGGTGCCGCCGGGGTAGGAACCGTCGCCAACCTGACCGGCGCTGTTATCTCCCCAGGCTACCAGGGAGCCGTCGGCCTTGACGCCCAGGCCGTGCCACATCCCCAGGCTTAGCTCTGCCATTCCCGTAAGCCCCGGCACCTGGGCTGGAGGGTACTGATTCTGGACTCCCGGCACCCCGAATTGCGATTCCCGGCCGTTGCCCCAGGCCCAGATGCTGCCGTCGAGGGCGATACCTGCGCCGGTAGCGCCGTTTCTGGACAAGGCAACTTTGACCAGGGGCGGTGCCGCCGAAATCTCCACGGGGGTACTGAAGTACCAGAAAGAGTCCGAGGCCCCGAGTTCGCCGTAGCTGTTGTCCCCCCAGCCCCACAAGGTGTTGCCGAAGAGCGCCATGCTGGAAAGTGCGCCGGCAGCCAGGGAGGTTTTGGGGGCGATCTTTGTGAAGCGTGCCGTCACTACGGTATCGGCGCTCAGGGTGACCGTGCAGGCGTCGGTACCGCTGCAGGAACCTTCCCAGCCTACGAAGGTGGCGTTGGGATAGGCCTCGGCGGTCACGGTGACCGTGGTGCCTTCGCGGTATTCGGCGCTGCAGTTGCCGTCGCAGAACTGCGGCCGCCACGGAGACTCGCTGTAATCGACGTGCGTGATCGAGCCGATACCGGTGCCGACAGGCTGGTAGATGAGCCGGGGACCGTGTTCGAAAGTGGCTGAAACATCCTGGGCCTGGGCCATCACGATGGTACAGGGTCCGGTACCGCTGCAGGCTCCGCCCCACCCAGTGAAACGCGAGGTGCCGGCGGCAGTGGCGGTCAGGCTGACCTCGGTACCGGCATCATAGAACTGGGGGCAGTCGCCGAAGCAGGCGGTGCCGGGGGTGAAGGTGACCCCCCCCTGCCCCGCGCCGAGGCGGGTGAAGTTGAGCGGGATGGGCTTGTGGTCGAAGGTCGCGGTTACTGACTGGGCCTCGTTGAGCGTGACGGTGCAGGGCCCGGTGCCGCTGCAGGCGCCGCCCCACCCGGTGAAGTTGGAATCGGCCCGCGGTGTGGCGGTCAGGATCACTACCGTCGCCGGTTCGAAGTTGCGGCTGAAGCTGTTGATGAAACTCCCGCCGGGGTCGAGGGTAACGGTCCCGGCACCGCTCCCTTGAGGGTTGTAGCTCAGGGCGACCATCGGGGAGCCGTAGCTGTACTTGATCGTCGCCAGCGACCGCTCGTCACCGGCGCG
>NZ_JBXKJL010000417.1:0-1895 GCF_056994735.1 Geomonas sp. | reverse complement strand
GGGGCCGGTACCGCCAAGGCGCATCAGATCGACGCCGAGATCGGAGCCATCGCCGGGTTGGTGATGGTGCTGGTAGGCCTGGTCAATGTACTGACCGCTCCCGCGCTGGCGCAGTTGCTGTCGCTATTCCACTATCGCTGAGTGTGGTAAAAGAAATCCCCCTGCCACCCTTGGTAAAAGAGAGGAGGGGGAGATCATTGTCTAGTGCCGGTGTCGATTCAACTAAAACGCGTAATTGAGCCTCAACCAGAAGTTATCCCCGAGCGTGCTGTTTTCGCTGCCGATATCATGGTTCCACCTGAAATTCGCTCCGAACTTTTCCGTGAAGCTGTACCCGGTGGAGAGGCCTATTTCGGTTCTTTCGGATCTCGAATCTGCCACCGTCACGCCACCTACCTGGGTGTTCGCCAGATCCCAAAAACCGCCGCCATTGACTCCGGCCACCAATTTGTCAGTAATCTGATATGCCAGGCTCATTTCAAGTTCGAGCCGAGCCGGAACTTGGGTCTGCGTGTCGGTCTCCTTGGTATGGAAATAGTTGTTGATGTTCATGTCATAGACGAACTTGCCGAACAGTTGGTTCACTGCCAGTTGGGACTCGAATATCCAGTGGTTTCCGCCAAGGTTTATCGCCTGGTTTCGGTCCCACTCCCCGGTAGGGGCCGTGATGTATGCCCAAAGCGAAATTGCCGTTTTGGTATCTTCATTGGTGTAAAGGAAAAGTCCCGGGCCAAAAATGGTATCTCCTATGCCAGATGACTTCTCGTTGAAGACCTTCTCCTCCTCAATCTTGCCGAAAGGAACAATGACCTGGAACGCCAGGGGGACTTTCCCGAGGTGCTTGTAGCCGATCACCCGCACAACCGAGACCATCGCCGTCAGGTCGGCGTCCGCGGCCTTTTTCCCGTCGGGCCCGGTGAATTCACCTGCATGGTAGTAATTCCCGTACAAGAGGCCATACACCCCGTCGGGGGCCAGGGCGTTATCGTAGGGATCGATGTTGACAGCGTTTGCCGTCCCGCCACAGAAGCAAATCAACCCCAGGCACAGTACATAAATCAGTTTTTTCATGGCACTTTCTTCCTTTCCATTGGGTGCTGTTTGCGCTTCCGGTTATTCCGGCTTTTCCGGTGCTTCCATGGGAACGACCAGGCAGGCGGAGCTCGCCTTTTTTACCACATCCCCGTGGCGAGCTTCACCTTCGACAATCGTGGCGTCGAAGTAGTGCTCACCGACCAGCTTGGTGATCTTCGCCTTCCCGACTTGCTTGTACTCGACATAGCGACCGTGTCCGATCCAGCGGTAAACAGGGATGGTCTCGCCGACGCAGAATTCAGCCTTCGCCTCCTTGGTGCCACCATGGAAAAGCCTGACCGTTTCGCCCGCCCGGTAGACGACATGATTCGACACGACTTCCGCCTTGGGCTGCGGCTTGGCGCAGGCGGTGAAGAGAGCCGGAAGAGCGATGATCAGACAAGCTGCCACTGCCAGATGCTTCAGCCTTAAATTCCTCATTGTTGCTACCTCCAGATGTTGGTTTACGCCATCAGTGCCGCTGCGAGAGCCGGTTGCTATTTCTTTGTCCCGGCGAATGCCAGAATGACGCCGAGCGCCACGCCGAGAATCGCCGCAAAACCGATCTGCATCTCCGGCGGGAGGAGGAAGGTAATGGTGTGTGCCGGTATCCAGAAGAAGGGGATCGTTTTCTTGAAGACGAAATTCCACATCACGTTCCAGTTGACCCTCTTCAGCAAAAGGGCGCAATCGATGGACGAGAAGAGGCCGCGCATGGTGCCGCCGGTCATGGCGATATGGATGTCCGACATCTTGTGCAGGGTCATGAGCACCGGGGCAAAGACCAGGTTCATCAGGACGCTGACGGAAAATGCCCGGGA
>NZ_JBXKJL010000416.1:0-1476 GCF_056994735.1 Geomonas sp. | reverse complement strand
TGTATGACCGAACGAGCGCCCAAATCACACTTGATGAGGTGGAACTGATAGCTATATGACAACCAACCCGCACCGAGCAGAGGCGAATCTTCGGGGGCTGCTCGCGGCTATCGTCGAATCGTCGAACGATGCCATCATCAGCAAGACGCTCGCAGGGGTCATCACTAGCTGGAACCGGGCTGCCCAACGAATCTTCGGCTACTCGGCCGAGGAGGTCCTCGGGAAGCACATCTCGCTGCTTAGGATCGCAGATTCAATAACTTCCCGCTCTTATGGACCGCTCGGTATGGCTCTGTAATTCCACTTGGGCAGGACTTCATCGAACACGATCTTCATCGTCTCCTTGAAGTCCGCCGCATACTTTCGCCCGGTCTGGTACACCTTGTCCAGGATGTCCACCGTCACCTCCAACCCCGTCGAGGTCTTGGCCTTCTCCATCAACCCCTTCACCAACTCAACGGTGTGGAAGATCACCCCCCTGACACGCCCTCGTCAGGTGTGGGAATAGCCGATGCTCGATCGGGTTGTACTTCGACGCATACGGCGGGTAGTGCGCTACCCGGATCTCGCACCCGATCCGATCGACCAGCCGCTGCAAGTCCTCCTTGAACAGGTACTGGCTGGCGCTGTTGCTCCCGCCGCCGTCGCACAGCAGAAGGATCGAGGTCGCTCGGGGGTAGAGTGCCCGGCCCCGGCTCTCCCACCACCACTCGATGCTGTCGCAGGCGAACTCACTGGTGTCGTGGCTGGTGCCCAGGTTCACGTGACCGTCGTTCCGTTTCACGTCGTAAAGCCCGTGCGGGATGATCACGCCCGAGGCGGCACTGGGGAAGTCGTGATCGAACGTCTCGATCGTCTCCTGAGTGTAGAGGCGGCCCTCTCGGTAGAAGTTTCCCACCAGCTCCTTCTTCTTCGTATCGATGCTCAGGATCGGGTTGTCCGTCTCCAGATACTCCTGCTTGAGCTGGGCGATGTTCTCGAACTGCCGGTTGCGGTCGGCATGCTGCCCCATCGACCGGGACTTGCGGGCCTTCCGCTTGATGTAACGGTGTTTGCGGAGCAGTTGCTTGACCACGGTGACACTGACCGGTGTGCCTGCCTCGGCCAGCCGCTCGGCGATCTGACCCAACGTCAGGTTGGTCCACTTCACGTCCGGACGCATCGGGTCACCTGCGGTGTAGTCCTTCACCACCCGCAAGAAGTTCTCCTCCAGATGGGGCACGACGTCTATGCACCGCTTGCGTCCACCCCCTTTTGGCGCACCCGGTCGCCGAGGTCATCGGGCAGGTGTCCCAAGTCATGCTGTCCGTGGCGGATGGTCTTGGGGTCACAGCCCAGCACGGAGGCGATGTAGTCGGCGCCTCCGTGCTCGAGCTTGGCGACCTCGATGGCGGCGTAGCGGCGTCGGTCCTTCTCGGAGAGCGAGTCGTAGAACGAGCGCATCGCCTGTTCGATCTCGGGGCTGTAGGGCATGGC
>NZ_JBXKJL010000415.1:0-1234 GCF_056994735.1 Geomonas sp. | reverse complement strand
ATTTGGTCTTGTTCTCCAAGTCCTGTGCCAACTATAGAAGATTGAGATAAACCTCTTCCAAGCATTGTGTTAGAGAAGGAGTTCTTTCCTTTTACATTTGCTAGGTTTTGATTGCCTATTTTAGCGTCATAATTTGTGTTAATGCCTGTCTTGTTTTGGTCTAAAGCAAGAAGGTTTTGAGCAAGTGTATTCTTTAGATTTGTCACTTGTGTATTATAATTAGAGTCAACCTCTGCCTGTGCTAACTTTTTATAATCAACTGCCATATTTATACCTCCTTTATATATAGTTTTGTAGTAGCTCTACTATTCCAAATGCTGTTATTCTTGCTATGCTTTTTTCAGTTTCCGACACAGGATAACAAGATATTTCTATAGTGTTCCAATTCCCTATAACAAGCTTGTCTTTAATATCTAAATTGTTTGCATTTGTTGTATCATTATTTAAAATTATAGGTATTTCTGTTTCGTTTATTTTAACATTTATAGTAGGAAGAATGCCTGTGTCTACTACAATTCCTTTGTTTAAATTGTGTATATGAGCTGGAAGTTTTGCAGTAGAACTGAAATTATGTATGTGTGATATGTCGTGTGCATGGTCTAGGAAATCAGTATCAAAATGATGGTAATGGTTATCTCCTATTATTGTTTGATAATCTGTAGTGAAACTGTTGTAGTAAACTTGGTCATCTTGTACTATAGCTCCTTCTGTTATTCCATGCCAAAACGTGCTTCCTGTATCGTAAGTTGTAAGTCCGAATTGTTCTTCTGTAGTTATTCCACTAAAACTTATATTGTCTGTGTTGTTTTTAGCAATGTCACTATCCATTCTGTAATGACTTAATATAAAATTAAAACTAGCTTTTTTTATTTCCTTTGTGTTGTCTGGAACATAGAATCTTATAGTTAAGGGATTATCACTATCTAAATTGCCTTCTCCTTGTGGTTGAAGCCAGTTAGTATACAGCATTGATTTAATACTGTCTCCTACATCTGACATATTTATATCTCCAAACAGTTTAAGAAATATTGCAGCAAAGTTATCATTTATTCCTTTCATATCCAAAGGACTTGTACCATTTATTAATGCTCTTTTATAAGCCATATATACACCTCTTTTCTATATATTACCACTAATCATATTCTATTTCCATAGTAAGCTTGACGTTTGATATGTTAAAAGAAGCGTTCTCTATGTTTTCTATTTTAAGCTTTAAAACTCTTCCTTTGCTTTT
>NZ_JBXKJL010000414.1:0-1887 GCF_056994735.1 Geomonas sp. | reverse complement strand
CGATAGGGGTAGGGAGAGTCGATTGAGTTCGACTCCCCCTCCCTCCGAACCGGACAGGCGGATCTCCCGCATCCGGCTCTCCAGTTAGTGGTTCACCTGAGTCAGGATTGACGCGCTACCGCATGGGCTGTAACCAGAGAGAACAACCCGTGCTCGCTAAAGAAGGTAATGGGCCAGAGTTGATGATCCCTACCACGGCCGCGCCCTCGACCACCTTGGCGTTGGCGGAGAATACTGCGTATCCGCATCCGTATCCAGGCATCCAGGTCGCGGAATGTGTTCGGCTTGCTGTGTTTGAAATACTCAAACCAGCCCGTAGTCGTGCGATTGACGTCCTCGATGATAGCCTGCAGACTGTGGCCGTATGTGCGCCTCGTCCTGGCCCGGATCGTTTCTTTGAATTTGTCCAGGCTCTTCCGGCGCGGCCACTTCATGCCCCGCTCGAAATGGTAGCCCAGAAAGTCAAAGCCGCCCTTTTCTTCAGCATTCACGACCTTGGTCTTGACCGGGTGCAGCGTTAGCCCGGCTTGCACCGCCCACGCTCGCACCTTCTCCAGCACCGCTACGGCCTCAGCCTCGCTACGACAGAGAATCACGAAATCATCCGCATAGCGCACCATCTCATGCCCGTCCCGAACCATCGCATGATCCAGCGGGTCAAGATAGATGTTCGAGAGCATCGGGCTGATGATCGCCCCCTGAGGAGTACCCCCTTCGGGCGTCCAGCTCTCCACCCCGTCCATCACATCTTGCTTCAAGTACCTCTGCAGCATCTCGATCACTCTGCCGTCCGACACCTTCTCCTCCACGCGCTTTATCAGCCACCCATGGGGAATTGTGTCAAAGTAGCTTTTCAGGTCGGCGTCTACTACCCAGGTATGTCCTGCCTGAAGCAGTTGCCATACCCTCCTCAGGGCATCCTTACAGCCCCGGTTCGGCCGGAATCCGTAACTTTGCTCGGCATAATCCCGTTCAAAGATCGGCTCCAACACGTGCAGTATCGCCGCTTGAACCACCCGGTCTTGAACCGTCGGGATCCCCAGCGGGCGTTTCTCTTTGCTCCCCAGCTTGGGTATCCATGCCCGTCGCACCGCTTGCGGCCGGTACGTCCCGGCTTTCAGCCCTTGCGACAGCCTTTCCAGATTCTCCTCCAGGCAACGCTCGTACATCTCGACCGTCTGGTGATCCACGCCTGCCGCCCCTCCGTTGGCCTTCACTCTCTTGAAGGCCGCCCGCAGGTTCGGCATCGCGTACACCTTATCCATCAAGCTGTACCACTTGCCTCCTTTTACCCCCTCTTCGAGGGCCGTCAACATCCGTGCCGTCCAGACGCTCGGTTCGACCCATCCCCATCGGGACGCAATCTCTCCGGCTTGCGTAGCCGTTTCCGGCACTCCCGCCGGTTTCTCTTCCGTCGTTCTGTCCATCACGTCTCCACTTCCCTGCGTCTCCTTTGCTCCATCCCCGTTACGGGACTTCTTCGCTCTTATGGACGCTCTGACTCCTGCCCGGCCGGCTCTTCGGTTGCTTCGTGGCAACATGAACACCGCCTCTGTCCCGGACAGGTCTCCCTGCTTCACGTCACTGACCTTCCGATCCCTCCGTCTCCAACCACCCCCCAGGCCCCCAGCGCCGCTTTATCACGCTACCCCTCAGCTCACTGGGTCTCCTGCTCTTCGCAGGTCCAAGCTTCACCATTCCGCAGCAGGCTCGCCGATCCTGACAGGCCGAATCGAGTTCGTTATCCTACGGATGAATCGTTCACCTCCTGCTGCTCCCCACCTCGTCTCGCGACGACGCAGTTGCAGTCGGTTACAGGCCGGAGAGCGTATGCCTGGAGAGGACTTTCACCTCTCTGGTCAGCGCGCTCGCAGGCGCACTGCGGCG
>NZ_JBXKJL010000413.1:0-13106 GCF_056994735.1 Geomonas sp. | reverse complement strand
GCTCCGAAGTACTTCGTCACCCGCATGACCAGCACCAGCACGGGCTACGACAACGGCACCCCGATCCTCAACGTCTCCGGCGGAGAGGTGGAGGTGGCCGGTGACCAGAGTAAGGCGGTCCATAACCCGAGCTTCGTCTTCAACGTGATGAACGTAACGCAGCAAAGGCTCGACACCCTGTAATCACCTGCTGCCATCATGCCGGCGGGCCCCGTGCCCGCCGGCACTTCCATTCAATGAACTCTTATAGAGAAAGGATCCAGGATGCGTGTCTTAAATCTTTGCCTCGCCCTGCTCTTAGTGGCAGTGAGTTTCACCCTCACCGCCTGCAACCAGAAACCGGGTTCCAAGATACTCGCCAAGGTGAACGGAGTCCCCCTCACCGAGGCCGACGTGAAGTACGAGCCATCCTCGCCGCACGGCCTGCAGCAGCAGGCCCCGGGTGGCCCCAAGAACATCAACGACATCATCAACCAGGAGCTCCTCTACCAGCAGGGGCTTAGGCTCGGGCTGGACCAGGACCCCTCGTTCCGGAACAAACTGGCCTCCTTCAGCAGCGACCCTGCCGGCGCCAAGAGGCTTGAGATGGCGCGCCGCGTCTTCAACCTGGAAATCGCCTCCAAGGTCGAGGTCCGGCCCGAGGAGGCCAAAGCCTACTACGACAAAAATGCAGACCAGATCGCAACCGAGCTCCATCTAATGCTGGTGAAGTTCGCGACCAAGGCCGAGGCCGAAGAGGCTTTGAAGAAACTCAAGAAAGGGGCAGACTTCGCCTCGGTTGCCCGCCCGGTGATCAAGGTGGCGGCCAGTAACGGGAAGGAGCCGTGGGACCTGGGCTTTTTGAAGTGGCAGCAGATCCCGGTCGACTTCCTGGACCAGATCTACGGGCTGAAACCTGGCGAGGTGAGCGGCCTGCTCGGCACGCACCGCACCGGATTCCAGCTCGTCAAGCTGATCGAAAAGCGCAGGACGCCGGACCAGGGGTACGAGACGGTAGCGGCCCTGGTGACCAACAGGCTGCAAGATCTGAGGCTGCTGAACACATACAACCAGTACATGGAAACGCTGAGGAAAGGGGCAAATATTGTGACATTTTAGAAAGGAGGAAAGCTCTTGAAAATCCATGACCAGAAGAAGCCAGCAAGCGCCCTTCACGGCAGGCTCAAGGCGGCCGGCGGGATGTTCCTTTCCTGCTCGCTGCTGCTCTTGGCCTCCGTGGCGGCCGACGCGGCCACCATCTCGGGAGACTCCACCACCATCCTCCGGGTCAGGGAGACCCAAAACGAGCGGCTCCTCATCCCGCTCTACGAGTACCTGCACCTCTCCGGAGCCCAGGGAATGACCAACGGCACCATGTCCTTCCACCTGGGAGGCTGGGGGCGCGGCGACCTGGCGGACGACACCACCAAGCAGAACAACAACGGTGACCTCCAGTACGGCTTTATGAGCTACCAGGGGAACAAAAGCAACTCCCAGTTCAGCCTCGGCCGCCAGTTCATCACCGAGGGGGTGGCCGCCGAAAAACTGGACGGCATCTTCGTGCGCAGCGATTTCGTGGCGGGATTCACGGGGTCGGCCTACATCGGGGTACCGGCCGCCACCGAGCCGAACTTCGAGGGGGGCAACCTGATGTACGGCGGCAGGATCGCCCATTCATGGCCCAAGTACTACTCCCTGGGGCTTAGCTACCTGAAGAACAACGAGGGGGACTCCAACCTGCGCGAGGAGGAAGGGATCGACCTCTGGCTGCACCCTCTGACGATGGTCGACATCGCCGGGCGCTCCAGCTACGACTCGCTCACCAACGGCTGGATGGAGCACTACTACACGCTCTCGGTGAATCCCATGGACCTGCTGAGGCTCAGCTTCTCGCTGCAGCAGGTCGACTACCGCCACTACTTCAACCACGTCACAACCAGCGCCCTCTCGCTGACCAACGGCATCCTCACCCCCGACGAGGAGTTGCTGGGACTGGGCGGCAGCATCGGGATCACCCCGATCAAGAACCTCAGCGTCTCGGCTGACTACAAGCACTACGACTACGAAATCGCCGGGGATGCCAACTACTTCGGCGGCGGGGTCAGCTACCTGCTCCCCGACAACCTCACCGCCGGGTTCACCATCCACAGGATGGACGGCCGGGGCGACAGACTCAAGTACAACGAGTACCATGCCTACGCCTCCAAGAAGATAGGGCGGGCAGACATGACCCTCGACTTCTTCGACGTCGACTACGATGCCAGCATCAACCGGGTCAGCAACACCTGGGCCTTGGCTGCCGCAGCCGGATACGACTTCCCGAACAACGTGAGGGTGGCCGCCGACATCAACTATGCCAAGACTATTGATATGGACAATGATCTGACAGGGCTGATCAAGGTGGTCTATGCCTTTGGCTCGCAAGGGAGGGCAAAGTGAAAAATAAAGTACTGATACTGATGGCTGGCCTGATGTTGTCCTGCCTGTACGCCTGCGCCAACACCAACAGCATTGCCCGGGTGCACCCCGAGGAGGTGAAGGGGCTTCCCAGATGCTCCGACTGCCACACCGACCAGTGGACCTCCTTGAACCATCAGGCCGAGGACTTCTACCTCAAGCACAAGTACTACTCGTACCAGAACAAGGCCGCCTGTGCCGCCTGCCACGAGGACTCCTACTGCGTCGAGTGCCACGCCCACAAGGAGGAGATCAAGCCCAGCGACAAGCACAAGGAAAGACCGGAGCTGGCGCTGCCGCACCGCGGTGACTACCTAGGCCAGCACAGGATCGACGGGAGAATCGATCCCGCCTCCTGCCTGAAATGCCACGGAAGACAAAACAACGAGAGGTGCAAAATATGCCATCGCTAACAAAAACATATTTGGCTCTTGCTCTTGCGATGCTGACGTTCCTTGGCGTGCTGGTCCTCTCCGGTTGCGGGGATAACAACCCGAAGTCCGACTACGACCCCGACACCGGGAGCCACCCAGGGGACTGGCTCCCCTTACGGCACATGGAGGCGGCGCAGCAGCGTCTCGACACCTGCTCCCCCTGCCACGGTGCAGATCTCAACGGCGGCATCTCCAAGGTTTCCTGCAACCGCTGCCACCTCGGGGGCCCCACCAGCGTCCACCCCCTGGAATGGGACATCAACGGCGACTTCACCTATGCGCTGCACGCGCCGTACGCGAGGGAGCATGGAACAGCTGCCTGCGCCAATGCCTTCTGCCACGGAACCAACCTCCAGGGGGTTGCCCAAAGCGGACCTTCCTGCAGCAGCTGCCACATGGGCGGCCCCTCCTCGATTCATCCGCCGGAATGGAGGGACCAGATCACCATCCACGGAGGGTATGTGCTGCAGCATGGCGCCTCCGCCTGCAGGAACGTCGACTGCCACGGCGCCCAGCTCCAGGGCGTATTCCTGAGCGGCCCCGCCTGCAACGACTGCCACAACTTCAGCTCGACCCAGTTGGCCAACTTCTAGGCCCCGAAAAGCCCCGGCACCGCCGGGGCTTTTTTCTTGTGCCCCATCCACTCAGGCGCCCCTCCCCGCCCCTCCGTTGGTCGTTCAGGCCGGCATTATTCATTAAAGTTGCAGCCCCTCCCGCCGATAGTGTATTAAGGATAGACCAGCAGCAAACTCCCGTTTCAAAGGCGCCCCGGTGACACAATCGAGCATATCGGAGATGAAGTTCCCCTCCGCGGCCAGGACCGTATGCATTCTGCTCCTGGCGCTCTTCTGCATCGAGCTGATGCTCATGTATCTCCTGCCGGCCGTCCTGCCGTTACCTAACCCCTTCGTCGAGAATCTCCTCGATGCCACCGTGCTGACCGCCCTCTTCGCGCCGGTCCTGTACCGGTACATCTTCAAGCCCTTCCAGGACATCGCCGCCGTCCAGAAATCGCTGACCGAAAATATCATGGCCCACGTGGTCGACGGGGTGGTGGTGCTCGACCGGGAGCTCCGCATTTCCTCCTTCAACAGCGCCGCCGAGGGCATGTTCGGATACGAATCCGGTGAGATCGTGGGAGCCAAGGCCACAACCATCCTGGGGGAGGTTTTGAAGGAGCTTTGCCGGGACAGGGAGGCAGCGGGGAAGGATCTCTGCGGCGAGGCCAGTGCCCTCCGCGAGGTGAGCGCCACCCGCAAGGACGGCTCCCGTTTCCCCGTGGAACTCTCCATCAGCGAGGCCCGCATCGCCGGCCGCTGGATGTGGCTGGCCATCATCCGGGACATTACGGCACGCAAAAGAGACGACGAGACGCTGAAGCAGACGCTCTCCCTGCTGAGCGCCACCCTGGAATCAACCGGGGACGGCATCATGGTCCGCGACCTCGACGGGAAGGTCGTCATATCCAACAGAAAGTTCGGCGAGATCTGGCGGATTCCCAGAGAGCTGCTGCAGGCGGGCAACGAGAAGGTGATACGGGCCTTCGTGCTGGAACAGTTGAAGGATCCTCAGGGCTTCCTGCAGCTCACGGAGGGGCAGTACGTCGACACGGCCCAGGAGAGCCGCGACCTGCTGAACTTCAAGGACGGAAGATTTTTCGAAAGGTACTCCGCTCCCCAGGTGGTGGACGACCAGATCGTCGGCCGGGTGATCTGCTACACCGACGTCACCGAGCAGAGGAACCTGGAGCACCAGCTCCGTCATGCCCAGAAGATGGAGGCGCTCGGCACTCTCGCCGGCGGGGTGGCCCACGACTTCAACAATATCCTCACGGTGATCATGGGCTTTTGCAACCTGACCGCCGTCCGGTTGGAGCAGGGGAGCCCCCTCAGGCACAACCTGGACCAGATCATGACCGCCTCGGATCGGGCCCTGAGCCTCACCAACAGCCTCCTCGCCTACAGCCGAAAGCAGCAGATCAACCCGGTGCCGTTGGAGTTGAACGCCAGGGTGCAGAAGACCGAGAAGTTCCTGGCCAGGCTGATCGGGGAAGACGTCGATCTGGTCACGGCTCTTTGCCAGGAGAAGCTGGTAGTGATGGCCGACGGCAGCCAGCTCGAGCAGGTGCTGATGAATCTCGCCGCCAACGCCCGCGACGCCATGTCCTGCAAGGGCTGCCTGATCCTCGGTACCCACAAGATCGAGATAGACGAGGACTTCGTCAGGCTGCATGGCTATGGGAAGCCCGGCACCTTCGCGGTCATCTCCGTGTCGGACACCGGCGACGGGATGGACGTGGAGACCAGGGAGAAGATCTTCGAGCCCTTTTTCACCACCAAGGCCGTGGGACAGGGAACCGGGCTCGGCCTCTCCATCGTCTACGGCATCGTCAAGCAGCATAACGGCTACATAAACGTCTACAGCGAGCCCGGCAAGGGTACCACCTTCAACATCTACCTCCCGATCATCAAGTCGGCAGAGGAAAGGCCGGCCGCCGCACAGCAGGAGGTTCGCGGCGGGAGCGAGACGGTGCTGCTGGCCGAGGACGACGCAGGGGTCAGGGCGCTGGTGAAGAGCGTACTTACCACCTCCGGGTACAAGGTCATCGAGGCGCGGGACGGGAGGGAAGCTGTGGAGCGATTCCGGGAAAACCGGGAGGCGATCGAACTGCTGGTCCTGGACGTGGTGATGCCCAACAAGAACGGGAAGGAGGCCTACGAGGAGATCTGCGCTCTCAAGCCGGGGATCAGGGCCCTTTTCACCAGCGGCTACACCGCGGACATCGTGGACCGTAACGGCCTGATCGGCTCCGGGGTGGAGTTGATCATGAAACCGCTCCTGCCCAACCAGCTCCTCTCCAAGGTGAGGGAGATGTTGGATACAACGGGCTAAGGGCTAAAGCTAAGGGCCAAGACTAGAACTATCGGTAGTTACAATTCCTCGTCAAGGCTTATCCCAGCCAAGGGCAAGGCGCACGCTCTTCTGCCATCCCCGGCAGAGTTCCTCCCGCCGCTCACCAGACATCAGCGGATCGAAACGCCTCTCCAGCGCCCAACAACGCGCGACCTCACCCTGATCAATCACCCCGGCCCCTATCCCGGCCAGAAAAGCCGCCCCCAGCGAGGTACTCTCGGTAAAACGCGGCCTCAGCACCGGCGCCCCAAGGAGATCGGCCTGCATCTGCAGCAGGAGGTTGTTTCTCGCCGCCCCTCCATCGACCCGCAGTTCGCTCAACGCCACGCCCCCTCCCTCTTCCATGGCCCTGATGGCGTCGACCGTCTGGAAAGCGATGGCCTCCAGTGCGGCCCTGGCCAGGTGGGCCCGGGTGCTTCCCCGGGTGAGCCCGGCAATGACCCCGCGGGCATGAGGGTCCCAGTACGGGGTTCCGAGCCCGGAGAGAGCGGGCACGAAGTAAACCCCTCCGGCATCCTCGACGCTCGACGCCAGCGCCTCTACCTCCGACACATCGCCGACCAGACCCAACCCTTCCTTCAGCCACTCGATGGCCGCCCCAGCGATGAAAATGGAACCCTCCAGCGCGTACTGCACCGGTTCCCCCGGTAGCTGCCACGCTATGGTGGCCAGCACGCCTTCCGAGGTGGCACATCTCTCGCCGCAGTTCATCATCACGAAGGCTCCGGTTCCGAAGGTGGCCTTGGCCATTCCGGCGCTGAGGCACCCCTGCCCGAAAAGTGCTGCCTGCTGGTCACCGGCCACCCCGGTGATGGCGATCTCGCCGCCGACGATCCCGGTCGAGGTCCGGCCGAAGTGAGAGGCGTTGACCTGCACCTCGGGGAGGACGGCGGGAGGGATCCCGAAGAGACGCAGCAGGTCCTGGTCCCACTGCAAGGTCCGGATGTTGAAAAGCGATGTCCGGCTGGCGTTGGAGAGGTCGGTCACGTGGGAGCGCCCCTCGGTCAGTCGGAAGATAAGCCAGGAGTCGACGGTGCCGAAGCAGACCTCCCCCCGTTGGGCCCGCTCACGCAATCCGTCCACATGGGCGAGGAGCCAGGCAAGCTTGGTGGCGGAGAAGTAAGGATCGAGCAGCAGACCCGTCCGTTCCCGGATCAGCGCTTCGAGCCCCTCCGCCTTCAGGGAGTCGGTCAGTTCCGCCGTCCGCCGGTCCTGCCATACGATCGCCCTGTGCAGCGGCCTCCCCGTCGCCCGTTCCCAGACCAGGGTGGTCTCCCGCTGGTTGGTGATCCCGACACCGGCAATCTCGAAGAAGGGGACCGAGGCTTTTTGAAGCACCTCCTGCAGCGTGGCCAGCTGGCTTTCCCAGATTTCCTCCGGGTCGTGCTCCACCCACCCCGGCTGCGGGTAGTACTGCTGAAAACCCCTGGCCGCCGTGGCCACCACCTCCCCTTTGAGGTTGAAGAGCGTGCTCCTGCTGCTGGTCGTTCCCTGGTCGATGGAAAGCAGATAAGTCATGTCGTCTCCGTTCTTGGCGATCCGCGCCCCGCCTTCAGACCTAAGCCGCGATCAGTCGGCCCGGACGCAGACCTCGTCCCACCCAATTCGCCAGCAGAGACCCGAGCGGGGCCAGAGTTGCCCACCATTCACCATTCACCATTCACCATTCACCTTTAGCCCTTAGCCTCACCTAAACCTCAGTATCAGCCTGGTCCCGACCCGCTCCTCCTGGGGTGTCTGGCCGTAGAAGGACCCAGCGCCGGGGCTCTGGTCGAAATAAAGGGTGAAATCGGTGCGGGAGGTGAGATGGACGCCGACCTCGCCGGTCCAGGTCGGGGCGGTCCGAAAGGTACGGACGAAGTCGTAGTCATGCCGGGTCGAGAGGTCTTGGCCGGTGTAGTTGGCGGTGCTCCCGACGGTAAGGACCGGGAGCTTCGCGGCCGCCGACAGATAGAAGGTCTCGGGCAGGGAGAGCCGCCAGCCGGCCTGGGCATGCACGCGGTGGGTCGCCTCCTCGAAGCCGCCGCCGAACTCCCGCTCCGTGGAGCGGTAGCCGAGTCCCCATTCCGGTTCGACGGTGAGGTCCCCGGAGGTGGAATATTTGACGCCGCCGTTGGTTAAGAGCCGGTCGGGATCGAAGAAGCGGGAGGAGGATAGTGGTGGCGAAAGGTTGGGCGTGCCGAGCCCGGCGCCAAGAACCGGGGCGGCGGACAGGACAACGAGCAGCAGTGCGGGGAGGGGCCCTTTCATGGGCGACAGTGTAGCAAAAAAAATCTCCTGATGCTCACACTAATCTTGTTGGTCAGCGGGAGGGGGCAGCAGGGACCATACGGGCGCAGGCTAGAGGCCCAGGAATGTGAAGGGCACCTTTCGGGTCTAGGGTTGGTGGCTTGGCGCCGGTTTCACCAGCAACAGCAGGAGGAGGGCTGACACGGCAGCAAGGCCGGCACCAAAGAGGAAAGGCGCGACCCCTCCGTAGCGCTGCCAGATCAGCCCGAACAGCAGGCTCGCGGGCAAGGCACCGGAGCCGACGGCGAAGTTATACCAGCCAAAGGCTGCCCCGCGCAGGGACGGGTCGGAGAGATCGGCCAGGAAGGCCTTTTCGACCCCTTCGGTAAGTCCGTAGAAGAAGCCGTAGAAGGCAAAGAGGAGCCAGATGTGGAGTTCATTGGAGGCATAGGCATAGCCCAGGTAGGAAAGGGCATAGACACACCAGCCGGCCGTGATGACCGACCTCCTCCCTACCCGGTCCGAAAGGGCGCCGAAGGGCATGCTGGTGCTCATCTTGACCAGGTGGAAAAATGCCCAGACAAGCGGAATGCGGTAGGCGGGAACCCCGAGGGTGCCGGCCTTCAGCAGGAGAAAGGTGTCGGAGGAGTTGCCCAGGGTGAAGAGAAAGAGGACAAGGAGGTATCTTCTCAGGGGCCCGGCGGGAAGGAAGGAGAGCCGCACCTGCTTCTGCGGTGGGGACTTCCTCTCCACGTCCTTCACGTTGAAGATGATCAGCAATACCGCGATGAGCCCCGGGATGCCTGCCAGCCAGAAGACGGTGCGCTGGTCCTTGACGAAATAGGCGAGGAGAAAGGTGGCGATCAGAGGCCCCACCAGGGCCCCGGCATGGTCCATGGAGCGGTGAAACCCGTAGGCCTTGCCGCGGAGGGCAGGGTCAACGGAGTCGGCAATGAGGGCGTCGCGCGGGGAGGTGCGTATCCCCTTCCCCACCCGGTCGCCGCAGCGTATCACCAGGACGCCCAGGGCAGAGGTGGCTGATCCGATCAGCGGGCGCATCAGCGCAGAGATACCATAGCCGTAGAGGACCAGCCTCTTGCGGGCCTGGACGCGGTCGGAGAGTATGCCGGAGACCAGCTTTAACAGTGAAGCCGTCGATTCGGCCACCCCCTCGATGATACCGAGAAAGGCGGGGCCGGCGCCCAGCACCGTGGTCAGGAAGACCGGGAGCAGCGGATAGATCATCTCGCTCGAGACATCGGTAAAGAAGCTTACCAATCCCAGGATGAGCACGTTGCCGGTAATGCCTTTGAACACGGAGCACCTCCTTTCATTAGTGTAGCGGGAAAAGGATGCCGGGCAAGCGGGGAGGCGGGGAGCTTTGGAGCGGGCGGAATGTCATTTTTCGCGGTTGCGGCCGTTGATCTCCCTCCCCTTGCGGGGGGTAGGGGGTGGGGAAGGTGCCACCAGCAGCCCGACACTCAAAGGCAAATCCCCCCTGTCCCCCCTTTGACAAGGGGGGGACGTGACGCGAGACGGCTTCGAGCCCTCTCCTCTTGCGGGAGGGGGGCAGGGCGGGATGGTGCCATCAGCACTCCGGTACCAGAAGCAAATCCCCTCAGCCACCCCCTTTGACAAGGGGGGGACGTGACGCGAGGCGGCTTCGATGGGGGCACCGTCGAAGAAATAGGAGGAAGCATTGTTGTCGGAGCGGCATCCCTGCGGGAACCATTTCAATGGAGTCGAAGCTCCTACCCGAATGGGACCCTCTCTCTTACAAAAATGCCGTTCTCTTCCTGGCTTAAATGCACTGGCTCAGAGCCGAAGCTGATCCAGTAATCCCTCTTCTTATAGCGCACAGCCAATTAAAGTTGACATTTACCCCCGATTTTAATACCTATCACTTATTCTTCTGATACAATAATGCGACGGAGGCAAGGCGGATGCAAAAGGATAAGAGAACCGGATTCATCGGTGGCGGGAACATGGCTGAGGCCATCATCAAAGGGCTTCTGGCAGGAGGGGTTCCGGCGCGGAACCT
This sequence comes from Geomonas sp., assembly GCF_056994735.1. Taxonomy (NCBI): domain Bacteria; kingdom Pseudomonadati; phylum Thermodesulfobacteriota; class Desulfuromonadia; order Geobacterales; family Geobacteraceae; genus Geomonas; species Geomonas sp. Next base: position 3,053 of record NZ_JBXKJL010000413.1, on the reverse strand, counting down.
GGCGGTGTCGGAACCGTCCGAGCAGCGGAGGGCCGCCCTTTCGGAGAGGTACGACATCCACGCCATCGGAGAGAACGGTACTCTTTGCACCATGAGCGACATCGTGATCCTGGCCGTGAAGCCGCAGGTTTCCAAAGTTGCTCTGACCGAGATGTGCGGAGCCCATGCGCAGGACAAGCTCTTCATTTCCATCATGGCCGGAGTCAAGTGCTCGGCAATCGAGGCCATCTTGGGCGGAAGCCCCCGAGTGGTCAGGGTGATGCCCAATACCCCAGCCCTCGTTCTGGAAGGCGCCACCGCTATCTGCCGGGGCTCCTTTGCCACCGACGATGACATCGCCATCGCCCGCAGGATCTTCGACCTGGTCGGCACCACCTGCGTGGTCGACGAAAAACTGATGGACGCGGTAACCGGCGTCTCCGGAAGCGGCCCGGCCTACGTCCTGACCTTCATCGAGGCCTTGAGCGACGCAGGGGTCAAGCATGGCCTAACCCGCGACGTGGCCACCACCCTCGCCGCCCAGACCGTCTACGGCACGGCCAAGCTCCTCCTCGAGACTCACGAGCATCCGGCAGTGCTGAAGAGCAATGTCGCCTCCCCCGGGGGGACGACCATAGCAGCCATGCACTCCCTCGAACGTGACGGCTTCCGGGCCGCCGTCATGAACGCAGTCGACGACTGTGTGGCGAAATCGAAGGAACTGGGGGCGAAGTGAACAACATCAGGACCACCGTCATCGTGCGGGGACGCGTTCAGGGGGTCGCCTTCCGGCATCACACCGCGCGGACGGCGGAGAAGTACGGTGTTTCCGGTTGGGTGATGAACCTTCCTGATGGTTCGGTTAAGGCGTGCTTCGAGGGGGAGGAGTCAGCGGTGCGGTCGATGGTGAAGTGGTGCCGCAGGGGCCCCGACCTTGCGCAGGTCGACGAGGTTGAGGAGCAGCATGGAGACTACACCGGCGAATTTATCGGCTTCGGCATAAGGTACTCCTATGAATAAGATAGATTTCAGGCAGCTAAAGCCTCTTCTTCTGGCTTCGTTTTTACTGGCCCTCATGCTGGTCTTGCCGCTGATGGCACCGGCGGAGGAGAGTCTGAATCTGGCGAAGGCCGTGAAGGTCGGCTCCGGGAAGACCATGGTGATCGAGTTCACCGATCCGGACTGTCCCTTCTGCCGGAAAGCCGAGGCATATTTCCAGGGGAAGCCGCAAGTGACCCGCTACATCTTCTTCCTTCCGCTGAAGAGCCATCCGGGCTCGAAGGAAAAGGTACAGTTCATCCTGTCCGCCAAGGACAAGGAGAGGGCCTATCTTGAGGTGGTGGCGGGGAAATATGACAACAAGAAAGCGGGGCCGATAACCCCGGAAGGTATCCGGCTACAGAAGGAGCACCTGGAGATTGTGAATGCCAACAAGATCAAGTCGACCCCGACCTTCATGATCTACGGCAGGATCGTCCCCGGATTCGACATCAACAAGCTGGAGCCGCTGTTGAGGTGAGAACCTGTGAATGGTGAATAGTGAAAGGTGAATGGTGACGTCAAAATCAGACTCCCCATTCACCTTTCGCCTTCCACCCTTCACAGGTTATAGCCGTTCACCTTTCAACCTTGACGGCTTCAAGATTTTCCGACCATTCACCATTCACCATTCACCATTCACCATTCACCATTCACCATTCACCATTCACCTTTCACGCCTTTATCGGCCAGCCCTTCTCGTACCCTTCCGGGTAGAAGCGCTCGCGGGTCCGGTTGAAGTAGCCGTACTGTATCCGCGGGAAAGCCTTCTTGACCTCCTCCAGCAGACGGTACATTCCTATCCCCCTCCCCTGCACGCCCATCCTCTCGTTATAGAAGGCTGGATCGATCGACAGATTCCTCATCTGCAGCATGTCCACCCCGGTCTCCTCGATAAAGCGCAGCAGCGCCTCCACCTCTGAGGGACTGTCCGTCACCCCTGGCGAGACCAGGTAATTGATCATGGTGAAGAGTCCCTTCTGCTTGGCACTCTTTACCGACTCGACCACGTCGGAGAACTTGTACCCGTTCGGGCGATAGTAGCGGTTGTAGAATTCCTCCTGCACCGAATTCATCGAGAAGCGCATGGAGTCCATCCCGGCGTCACAGAGCATCCGCACCCGCTCCGGCATCGATCCATTGGAGTTGAAGTTCACCGTTCCGCGGGAAGTCGCCGCCTTCAGCCTGCGGGTAGCCTCGGCCACGGTATCGGCCTGCATGATAGGGTCCCCTTCGCATCCCTGACCGTAGGACACGATCGGATCCGGCGCCTCGTCGAGATGCGGCAGCATCAGCTCGACGATCTCCTCCGGCGTAGGCACGAAGGGTATCCGCTCATGGTTGGACGGACAGCAGTCCGAGGGCTGGAGGCTTATGCAGCCGAGGCAGCGGGAGTTGCAGACCGGCGAGGTGGGGATCGGCGCCTCCCATCTACGGAAGAAGAGGTTCTTGGCCGCGAAGCAGTGGTAATCGACGGCGCAACGGGACAGCTGTTCGATCAGCCTGTTTTTCGGGAAGTGCGCGAGCATCTTCCGGACCAGCGGGTCGAGCTTACGGTCATCGTAGTTTCGGGGAAGCCAGTTCTCGTTGTCGTCGACGCGGGTCGCCGCGACCACGAAGCGCTCGCGCTCCTCGTCCCACCCCACCGCGGTGTAGGACCAAAGGGGAAGGTGGACCTTTTTCTTGCTGTAGTCGCAGGCAGGAAGGAGCGTCCTCATGTATCCCGGAGCCATGAAGGCCGAGACCGCCTGGACCGGGATGCTGCGCCGCCCCTCATTCACGCGGCTGACCGTCACGAAGCGGCGGTCCCGCGCGTCCCAGGCGATCGGGGGAGTATTGGGGATGGTGAAGAGGCGGCTGTCGTCCGGCAGCGGAATCAGCTCGACCGACTCCGGCAGTAGCGGCTCATTGCCACTCATCCCCGCCATGGTCAGATAGGGGTGATCGAAGATATTCCCCTTGCTGTCTGCGTAGAGGAGTTTCGGAAGTTTCTTTGTTTTCATAATCTATAACCACTTTCCCATCTTCCGAAGGGG
>NZ_JBXKJL010000412.1:0-1586 GCF_056994735.1 Geomonas sp. | reverse complement strand
ATCATGCCTTTTTACTGCTTTGTATGCTCCACCTGCTACTTTAACATAAGTGTATTCACTATAGTCAAGTATTGCAGTTTCTTCATCAACTTCTTCTACCTCTTTTAGCTTTGTTTGGCTTACTGTTGGTTTTTGTGCTACGGTTGCCACGGTTGTTTCGTTTTTTTTAGCCACACCATGACCATAGTAATCATCTTCATCCCAACCATAATAACTTCTAGCAGTTGCTTTACCAACGCCACCATATGCATAGGTAAATTCTGATACTTTCTCTTTGATTTCTGCTTTGATAGCTTCTTCAAGATGTTCAGTAGGTACTTTATATTCGCACCACTTAATATTTTTGTACTGCACTTGTTGTTTGAAATCAAACAGAGAAAACTCCATTTCACCATTCTTATTGGCAATAACACGCAAGAACCACTCATTTGCATCTGCAAAAGTATTCATTTGTGAATTATCCTGTGCTGAAGGTGAAACTGTCATGTTTACATGGCTGTGCCCCCAAAGTTTCAAACCGTTTATTATTCTCTCTGCATTGTCAGGATTATTGACAAACAAATCAGTAACAAACTCTGCTATACCTCCAGGTGTAATTTCACAAGTTGCAGAATGTACTTGTTGTTTAAATAGGTATACATCTTCTACCAAAAACTTGTTATCAAATTTTGATACAAGACCTAACCAACCTATCTCTTTACTACATTCCTTAACGTAGTAGTACATCTTTTCTAATGCTAATGGCATTATAAATACTATCGGGTCAACCTTTGCTCCCGTTATCACTGGAACTGCATCCTTTCTTTCCTTGAACATTTAATGTTCCTCCTACCTTTTAATATATTTTTCATTACGTTTACTAAAGCTTTTTGGCAATTCAAGTAAATCTATTAAGTCAGCACGTGTGTAATTACCTTCCATATTATTTATTCTCTCATGTACTACACACATACTCATTGAGTTTGCATGTCTTTCATCAACTCTTACCATTCTTCTAACTATATACATTTCATTATTTCTTTCTGATGATACACTTCTACCATCACTTCCAGTTACATTCTTTACAAACACTTTCATTCCTGGTATCATGTTCTGTGCTAACACTTTATTCACCTCTTAAAAAGGAGGGACTAGGCTTACGCCTAATCACTACTTAATTTGTATTTACCTTTTTCTACTACATTTCCATCCTTGTCTATTTCATCCCAACGCCAAAAGTTTTTTCCAGCAGGGTCGCCAAGATTTACAGATTCAAGGTAGTTAATTAACACATCAGCTAATACTCCCCATTGATACTGGTCAACGCAATCAGCAATTAATGAACCTGCTGAACCAAGACATGGACTACCATTATGACTTACATGTGGGTGGTTATCCTTTGCTCCCCAATAAGACTTTCTCTTATTTTCTTCATCTAAGTTAAAGAACTTAACATCACCATTAGATATATTAACGCATATATTGTATCTACCAAACTTGTACTTTCTGTTCTTTCCATCAGGACATTGTACATTTGAATACAATACATCTGTATATATATTTATCTTACCATTTGTGTCAATGTCAATTCTCTTAACTTTCTTATT
>NZ_JBXKJL010000411.1:0-1282 GCF_056994735.1 Geomonas sp. | reverse complement strand
ATGCGGAGGGGCTGGAAATCCCGGCGAAAACCGCGTCGTCTCGAAGATAAGGCCGTCCCGACCGAATTCGGCACGGGGAACGCGATCGGGGCCTTCGACGCCGAGAGGCAGGAATCCCCGGAATTCTGGCTTCTTTCGATCAGTCGATATGCTGTCGGAGACATCGCTTGGGCATTGGTGCATGAAGGCGGCAGAGGAGCTTACTGATGGATCGCCCCCACTCGGGTCGGGGGCTTACGCCACCCGCTCACTCCGAGGCATCCCCTGATGGGTCATGAGGTTCAACGCCCGGCAGCGGATCCCCGCCTCGGTCGCCTGTTGGGCGTCTCGCCGACTCGACACCCCGTCCCCGAAGATCCTCTTCATCCGATACATCGCCGTCTCGCCCAACGAGCGACGATGATACCCCGACTCCTCCTTCCAGGCCTTCCGACCGACCCGGCGGATGCGGCGGAGGTCCTCATCCCGAGCCAGCCGGGGACCGGACGTGTTGCCGTGCCGCTGGATCTTGGCGTCACGTCGGGGCGGGATGATCGCTCGGGCGTCCCGCCGATCCAATTCGGCGTACACCGTCGCTCGATCGTACGCCCCATCCCCGGTCATGCTCTCCAGCGGGTTATCCACCTGCCCCAGCAACGGGGGAGCCATCTCCGCATCGGTCACCCCCGGATCACTGACCATCGCTGCCTGGATCTCGTGCGTCTGCGGGTCGACGGCGCGGTGGAGCTTCCGCCAAGTCCGCCGCTGGGAGTAGCCGTGCTGGCGGACCTTCCATTCCCCCTCGCCATCGACCTTCAACCCGGTGCGGTCCAGGATCAGGTGGAGCGGTCCGGTGGCCCGCTTCGGCAGTGTGATGGGGACGGTGGCCGCCCGGCGGCTGAGCGTGGTGTGATCGGGGACGTCGAGATCCAGGCCCATCAACCCGAAGAGCGAGTCGGCCAGTCCCTCGGTGGCCCGCAGGGTGAGGTGGTAGACGGACCGCAGGGTCAGCAGGCACTCGATGGCCGTGTCGCTGTCCTGGAATTGGGCCCCCCGCTGGGTCGGCCCTTGATCGCGCCAGGCTTGGAGCGTCGCTTCCTCGACCCCGAGGGTGAGCGAGCCTCTCCGGACCAAGGCGTCGTCGTACGCTTGCCAGTTGCGGACACGATAGGCAACTGTCGTCGGGGCCTTGGATGTCATGATCGGGTGCGGCCGTTGAGCGAGAGAGCGAGCGGGGCGGGTCCAACTGGCCCAGTATACCAAAGTTCATCGGCCCAGCAGAAACCGTTCGTGCACCAACGCC
>NZ_JBXKJL010000410.1:0-1483 GCF_056994735.1 Geomonas sp. | reverse complement strand
TGAAACTCCCGCCGGGGTCGAGGGTAACGGTCCCGGCACCGCTCCCTTGAGGGTTGTAGCTCAGGGCGACCATCGGGGAGCCGTAGCTGTACTTGATCGTCGCCAGCGACCGCTCGTCACCGGCGCGTACCACGCCGGCCACGATGATCTCGCCGTCGGGACCTATGGCGATGCGCTCACCCTCGGCGCCGTCGCCGTGGCCGGCCGAGGTGCTCCAGAGGAGATTGCCGCCGGCATCGTATTTCAGCACCGTCAGGGCCTGCCCTCCGTAGGGAGAGAGTTCAGCGCTGCCGGTCACGTAGACCTGCTCGCGGCTGTCCAGCGCAAGGCCGAAGCCGCTGGTCCCTTTGCCGGCGGAGTAGGGCCTGTTCCACAGGACGTTGCCTTCGGCGTCGAACTTCATGAGGAACTGGGTCATGGGAGCGCTTATCGAGGCGCCGGTGACATAGATTTCCCCGCGGGAGTTGGCGACGATATCGCGCCCCAACTCGTAGCCGCCGTTGTCATAGGTCCTGAACCAGAGCTGGTTGCCGGAAACGTCGTACTTCAGGAGCACCAGATCGTAGCTGGGATCGACATAGGTATTCGCGTTGTGGCCGGTCAGGAAGACGTTACCGGCGCCGTCGACTGCCAGGTGGGGATCATCGAGCATCTTTGCCATCTGGAATTCCCTGGCCCACAGCTCGTTGCCGTCCCTGTCGTACTTGACCGTCTGGAGCCCGTAACCGTTGCCGGCCACGTAGACGTTTCCCTGGGCATCGGTCACCACGTCCTTGAGAACGGATCCCGCAGGCTCCCGGCGCCAGATCTCGTTTCCGTCGGTGTCGAATTTCAGCAGGAGGTACCTGGCCAAAGAACCGGTGCTCCCCGCGACGTAGAGGTTACCCTCGCTGTCTACGGTGACCGCATTGGCGCGATCGATGCTCTCCTGGTTCAACTGCTTGGTCCAGGCCACCTTGCCGTCCCGGTCGTACTTCACCACCCCCAGTTGGTAGGATGGCCCGAAGGATGGAGAGACGACATAGCTGTTCCCGTTGCCGTCCACCGCCACATCGAGGTCATTGCCCAGGAGCGTCGCAGGATTTATCCAGGCACCGCAGGGGGACATCAGCGTCCTCCAGGACTCCGAGTACGGCTGCGGGGTCACCACCAGGGAAAGGTCTTTGACTGCCTTGCCGCCGTAGGCATCGCTTACTTCGATGCTGAAATAGTAGCTCCCCGCCGAAGCGGCCGTCCCTGCGATCTCGCCGGTGGAGGCGTTCAGCGTCATCCCCGGCGGCAGGGCCCCGGACGCCACCCTCCATTGGTAGGGAGCAGACCCGCCTTTCGCCGCCAGGGTTCCGGCGTAGGGTACGTTGGGCGAAGGGTTGGGAAGGTAGCTGGAGGTGATGGAGAGAGCGGGATACTCCACGGTATCGCTTCCTGCCGGCGATGAGAAGCGGAGCGTTTCCGTCGATGAGGTAGCGGTCCAGGTGGCGGTGAA
>NZ_JBXKJL010000409.1:0-1446 GCF_056994735.1 Geomonas sp. | reverse complement strand
GACGGGTTATCCGAAGGGACTCAAAGGCGAGAGAATCCCGATTGCCGGACGTATAGTGAAGATCGCAGACGTCTACGATGCTTTGCGCTCGAAGCGGAGTTACAAGGGGCCGATGAGCCACGAGGAGGCTGTGCGGATATTCCGGGAGGGGGATGAGAGAATAAATCCCCAGGCTCACTTCGATCCCTCCGTGCTGGCAGCCTTCTTCAAGATCGAGAAGATGTTCGAAGCTATCTATGACAGTTCGATACTGAAGATCGGGATGGATAAAGGCGTGAAAGGTGAAAGGTGAAAGGTGAAGGGTGAAGGGTGAATGTGGTGAATGTGGTGAATGTGGTGAAACCGTTCGTGCTGAGCCTGTCGAAGCACGCATATATTGAGTAAAGCCTGTACGCCTGAACCCGTAAGTCGAAAGCCGAAAGCTGCCTCCGGTCTTCTTAACAGAGTCAGGGGCTAATCCTGTCTATCCTGTCCATCCCTGTTAACCGTTTTTAGCGCTCTCTTCAACTCCTCCACCCGCCGCTGCATGATGAGCTGCTGGCACTTCTCCGGCGGGAAGAGAGGGTCCGCGAAGAGCTCCTTCGGGATGCCCAGCTGCGCTGCATTAAGGGCAGCCACCTCCAAGGTCTCCTCCCACCCCGGCATCACCCCTCCACTGTCAGAAGCGACAACCAACGGAAGGAAACCTTCTATCCCTCCCTTCATCGCTCCCAACGCAACCTTGATCTTGGTCGATTCCCTCAGCTCCTCCCACCGGTTGGCGTTACCGTGGAACCTGCAGGTGGCCTGCAAAGCCCGTCGCAGATTGGCCGGCAGGCGGAGCCTGTTGCAGAATTCCTGGGTGGCAGCGGCCCCCGCCAGCTCATGCCCATGATGCTTCGGATGTTCCTCTGCCGGCGTCGACAGCTTCCCCAGGTCATGGAAGAGCGCACAGAAACGGGCCTTCAGATCAGAAGTCTGAAGCGAGATCCTCTCCAGCGCCTGCATCGAGTGGGTGAACAGGTCTCCTTCCGGATGGTGCTGCAGCGGACCCGCAGGAACCTGCGCCATCCTGAAGATCTCCGGCAGAAATTCCCTCCCCACCCCGAGTTGCAACATCCTTTGAAAGAATCGGCAGGGATCGCTTTTCACAAGCGACTTCAGCATCTCCTGTGAGAAGCGTTCCACCGGGATCTGCATGAACTCGCTTGACCAGTCGCGGGAGGAAATCAGCTTTTCAGCCGTATTGTCCAGTCTCCAACCTTCGCACTCGAAGCGGAAGGCGCGGAAGATCCTGGCGGGATCGTCGCTTAGGCTCGTGGCGCTGCAGGGGCGCAAGACTCTCCTGTCGAGGTCCTCGCGTCCGCCTAGCGGATCCCGGAGTGTCCCCTCCGACAGGGACATCGCCATGGCGTTGACGGTGAAGTCGCGTCGTTGCAAGTCCTCGGCGAGTTGGTCCGGTGACGA
>NZ_JBXKJL010000408.1:0-7174 GCF_056994735.1 Geomonas sp. | reverse complement strand
TACCTCCCGGAGAGGCCGGAGGAGAAGGGGACCTCGAAGAGGCGGCCGCCACGGGAGAGACGGACCTTGTTCTCCTTGATCTCGACTACGCGGGCGCCGGCGACTTCTGCACCCTCCCCTACCAGGCTTCCATTCAGCACCGCCCGCCGCAGGTGCCGCTCATCCTGCCACGCTATCCCGGAAATCGTGATGTCTCCGCTGCCAACCTGGACGTCCTCGGACGAGCCTTGCTTGGGGCGCTTTACGTGGGTGATGCGAGGGGCTTCAGCTGGCACTGTCGTACTAGCAGCCGTGGCTTTCCTGCCGCGTGTGGCTTTACGAGCAACGGTCGGTGCGGAGGCGTAATCACTCTCTTCATTCGCAGCTTCAGGTGATGCAGTCGCTTCAATGGGAGCGGGACGTGACACTACCGAGGCTGAAGGGACGGCGGTAGGGATGGATGCTGACGCTATCGGCGGCGCAGGGGCCGTTGGAGCAACTACCACGGTTGCCGGTGGTGCTGCTACATTGGTTGCTGACGGCACATCACCGGACGGCACCTTCAGCTCAGAGCTCTGCGATTCGGTTGCCCCGCCATGTCCTTTCAGGACAAAGCCGGCGCCTACCCCTGCAAGGAGGAGTACGAGTCCGCTTACCATTAGGAGATACGGCCTTGCCTGCTGAGGCTTTACGTCTCCGCGGTAGCGCAGTACCTCGGGACGCAGATCTCCCGCAGCCCGCCTTGCTTTGCGCTCCTGCTCCATCTTTCTCAGTGCATCTAGTATCAGGCTCATCTGGTTCCGCCTTTGTATATTCTTTGACTGTCACAGGTTAAAGGTCGGTTTCTCCCAGGGGCCACAGCGCTAATCCCCCCCGCCCCCCCGTTGTCAAGGGGGGAGTAGATCAGAACCTCTCGCAAAGGGTGAAGAAAAAACAGACGCCTTCGCAAGTGGGAAGCCCCCCTACCCTTTCCAGCGCGGAGGGATGACGGTTCGAGCAAGTCACCTGCTGGAAAGGTCGCGAGAGCTGATTCCGGGCGGGAAGAAGCCGCCGGCGCGACGGTATAGCAGCAAGAGGGTCTGGCCGCTCGCCTGGCCGTCGACCTTGATCTGCTCTTTGCGCTGGAACTCGGCTACGGCGGCCTGTGTCTTGCGTCCGGGTTTTCCGTTCGGGGCGCCATTATAGCAGCCGACTCCCTTCAACAGCCCCTGCAGCAGCTTCACCCCTTCCGCCTTCTCGGCCCGCTTCACACGATTCGACAGGCCATGAAAGTCCTTCCATAGGATGGTGGCTTCGCCGTTCCAGATCAGCGCCAATTCCTCACGCCGGATGTTGGAGCGGCCGGCGATGGCCGGTACGACTTTTACCGCGTCTTTTTCGATACCCGCCAGGGCGATGACTCGTTTCCCGCCACCAGGCAGGGCGACCTGTAACAGAGCAGGGGCGTCGATCCGTGCCAGGGCATCAAGATTGCCGGTCACAGTAGTGGCGATCATGCCCCGCTCGCGCGCCAAGGTCTTCACACTCGCCGCCCCGGGTACCGGAGCAACTGGGGACATCTGCCACGCGGAGAGCACGGCATTGACGGCAGCGTACAGGTTCTCCTGTTCGCCAACGGCCGCCAGTTCCTTCAGGGCCAGAGCACGAGAGATCGCCGGAGGTGCTTGCTGCGGAGCTTTTTCGGCCTTGACGGTCTCTCTCAAGCTGAATTCCGCTCCAGATTTCGGAAGTGCGAACGAGACAGCGGCAATGACGGCAGCAACGGCTATAGATCCGCCCAACGCCTTAAATATCCATGACGGCAAAGGACTCGGTGACTCCTTCCGCAGATCGGCAATCGAAGCCGAGGCCATGGAGGCTGAAACTTCCTTGCACTCACGGGTGTAGGCCAGGAGCAGGGCGCGGTCGCAGACGCCATTGATCAGGCGCGGCAATCCGCCGGAGAAGTTGAAGATCCTCTTCATCGCTCCCTGCGAGAAGGTCAGGGGCTCACGGCCACCGGCGGCGAACCTGATCCGGTGACGGATATAGTCGCAGGTATCGGCAGAGCTCATGGGGGTGAGGTGGTAACGGATGGTGATGCGTTGATCGAGCTGGCGCAGTTGGGGAGAAGCCAGCAGGGTATTCAGCTCCGGCTGCCCTACAAGGACGATCTGGATCAGCTTGTCCGACTCGGTCTCGAGGTTGGAAATCAGCCTGATCTGTTCGAGCACCTCGACCGAAAGGTTTTGCGCCTCGTCTACCACCAGGACGACGGTCCGCCCCGCCCGGTGCTCTTCCAGGAGGAAGGCGTTCAGGTCCTGGTGCAGGTCTCTCAGCTCGGTACTACACGATTCGACGCCGAGTTCGGCGTTGATCTCCTTCAAAAGGCCCAGGGGCGAGAGGGTGGGGTTAAAGATCAGCGCGGTGCGATAGGTCTGCGGATCGAGCTGGTTCAGCAGGGTCCGGATCAAGGTGGTCTTGCCGGTGCCGACTTCACCGGAGAGTTCTATGAAACCTACGCGATTCTCGATGGCGAATAGGAGATGCGCGAAGGCCTCCTGGTGCGGAGAGCTCAGGTATAGAAAGGCGGGGTTTGGAGTAAGGGCGAACGGAGGTTCTCTGAAGCCAAAATATTCCCAGTACATGTTCGCCCTAAGGTCCTTTGAAGACTGATACAGGGTTGGGTGGAAAAGCTGCTATAGCTATAATTTCTTGAGGTGAGAGTGTCAACAGATTTTGCTCGAGTCACAGAAACCTGAAACCTTTATGGTCCTCTCACTCCGGCTCCAAACGGGCCTCGAATACCTTGAGTGCCGCCGCCAGTGTCCCCTCTATGTCATCACCAGAGACAGTGAAATAGAGGTATGGCCCCGAATAATGGTGCCAGTTTAGATCCTCCACCTGAAGTGGCGCCAGATAACGCTCCATCTTCTCATAGGGGAAAAACGGCTCACCATTCGGCCAGGTCCTTCTCAGTTTTTTCGCTTGCGCATCCGTCAGTGGGATTCTGTAGCGTACCGATACTATTTCAGCGTTCACCGAGGTTCCTCCTGGCTGCGGTATCTCTCATTGCCGGATCAGCATATCACACTGCATCAGCGCCTCATTGACAATAACGGAAACGACGATAGATTTACTGTCATTGCCCCCCGGAATCATCGGGACAAAGTCAGTGACTGAAGCTGCCGGCGAAGTTATTTTGGATTGTTTATACAGGGCCTTACGAGACAGCGGGAGAGTGTACGGGAGGACTTTGTGCTAAGGAAGATGACTGCTTGCCTGGCATTGGTACTGCTGGCTGGTTGCGGGTTCGATTGGTTCCCGGAGCCAAAAACTTTTTCCAACACCTCAACCTCAACCACCACCGCAACCACAACGCCGACCACACCAACGACCGGCACTACCGCCAAGAGGATAGTGACCAATTTCGCTGATGTATCTGGGGCCGTGAGAGCGATCAAGGCGGGCAATCCAGCCACCTACGGCGCCCCGATTCAGCAGCAGAATTCCGTTAATCGGTAAGCGCCGTTTCGACAGGGGGCGTTCAAATAGCCTTCCGCCACGCCAGCCTTCCTTCCAGCCACCGTGAAAACGAGGTGAAGGTGAAGCAGAGCACGAAATAGACCGCGGCAATGAAGATGAAGATCTCGGTCGGATAGGCCATGGTCCGGTTGTTGACCTGGGTGCCGACGTGGGTAAGCTCGGAGACGCCGACGATGAAGGCCAGCGAGGTGTCCTTGATCAGCGAGACGAACTGGTTCACGAAGGAAGGGATCATGTTACGCAACCCCTGCGGAAGTACGATATAGAGCATCGCCTGCCAATGCTTGAGGCCGGTGGACACCGCCGCCTCGACCTGCCCCTTCGGGATCCCCTCGATCCCGGCCCTCACGATCTGCGACATGTATGCTGAAGTGAATATCGTCAGTCCGAGAATGACCGTCTGGCTCTCGGGTACCGTCTTGCCCATCAGCGCCGGCAGCAGGAAGTACATCCAGAAGATCACCATGAGCAGCGGCAGGCCGCGTACCGTGTTGATAACGAGGTTGACCGGGTAGCGGATGGCCGCGATGCGGGAAAGGCTCAGCAGGCCGAGAATGAGGCCGCCGAAGAAAGAGAGGATGCACGATACGACCGCGAGATAGAGGGTGAGCCCCAATCCGCCGAGCGGGCCGTTGGGAAAGCGCCCGATCATGAAGTAGGTGAAGTTGTCTAATATCACATGGAAATCCAGCATTCCGTCCATTTCGTTCTCCGTCTTCCTGCAGCGTGTTCTTTTGCTTGGTTGGCCTTGCCGGGTTCAGCTAGGCGCGGTGCGGGTTGAGGACCCGCTTGTTGTAGAGGTCCATCAGCGCGGTGATCGAGACCGAAAGGACCAGGTACACGACCGTGGCCGCGGTGAAGGCCTCGAAGCCCTTGAACGAGTAGCTCTCCACCTGCCGGGCCTGGTAGGTGATCTCCATGACGCCGATGGTCATGGCCAGCGAGGAGTTCTTGGCCAGGTTCAGGAACTGGTTCACCAGGGGAGGGACGGTGATGCGCACGGCCTGCGGCAGGATGATGTACTGCATCGACCGCAGGTATGAGAAACCTGCGCTGCGGGCGGCCTCCATCTGCTCCTTCGGAATCGAGAGGATGCCGGAGCGGATGTCCTCCGCGATGAAGGCCGAGGTGTAGATGGTGAGGGCGATGACCGCGGCGGCGAATTCGAAGTTCGTGCTATTCAGCCAGTCGTTGACCACTGTCGGCAGCACCTTGTAGGAGCCGAAGTACCAGAAGAAGATCTGGACCAGCAGCGGAGTGTTGCGGAAGAACTCCAGATAGGTCGAGGCGATCCAGCGGACCGGGCGAAAATGGCTCATCTTCAGCACGGCGATCAGCAGTCCGAGCACGAAGGCGCAGACGATGCCGACAGCCGAGATCTCGAGGGTAATTTTCGTCCCCGACACGAGCCACTCGAAGTATTTACCTGAAGTGATGATCGACCAGTCGAAATGATACTTAAGCACGTAGAACCTCTTGGTAGCCTATGCGGGAGCGCCGCCTGCAACCGGTGGCGCTCCCGCAGTAGTTTTTCGCTGTTTTTGTGTCCTTACTGTCTGTCACAGGTTCAAGGGATATACCCCTGTCCCCGGAAGCAAATCCCCCTAAATCCCCCTTTTTCAAGGGGGACTTGATTGGCAAAGGGGGGCAAATTTTTCCTCTGTGTACCTCTGTATCCCTCAGTGTACCTCTGTGGTAAGGCTTATGCCTCTGAGGCTTTACTTGTCAGCCACGATTTTGAAGTTTCTCTTCAGGTGGAACTGGGTTGCGGGTCCGAACCACTTGTCGAAGATCCTCTTCGCTTCGCCGCTTTTCTCCATGTCGAGGACGGCCTTGTTCACGAAGGCGATGAACTTGGCGTCGTCCTTGCGCATACCGATGCCGTACGGCTCATCCGAGATCTGCACGTTCGGGATCTCGAACTTCGCCTTGTTGGGAGCCTTGGCCAGGATGCCGGCGAGGATGGCCTCGTCGGTGGTCACAGCGGCAACTTTGCCCTGCTGCAGGGCGAGGAAGGCCTGCGGGTAATCGTCGAAGGAAAGGACGGTGGCAGTCGGGATCGCCTTTTTCACATTCTGCTCCGAGGTGGAACCTTTGGCGGTGCCGATCTTCTTCCCGGCGAGATCCTTCACGCTCTTGATCGCACCCTTCCTGGTGATGAATTTCTGGCCGGTGGCGAAGTAGGTGTGGCTGAAGCCGATCTGCTTGGCGCGCTCCGGGTTTTTGGTCATGGTGGCGGCGATGAGGTCGATGTTTCCTTCCTGGAGCTGCGGCATCCTGGAAGCGGAGGTCACCGGTTTGAGTTCCACTTTGACGCCGAGTTTCTTGCCGATGGCATTGACGAAGTCGACGTCGTAGCCGACGATTTGACGGCTCTTCTCATCGACGTAGCCAAAGGGAGGGAGCGAGTCCTTCACACCGGCGACGAGCACACCCTTCTTCTTGACCTCGGCGAGAGTATCAGCAGGCGGAGCCGCCAGTGCGGCCTTGCCGATCACGCCAACCAGAGCCAAACCCATCAAAACAGTAGTCAGTCTTTTCATTGCCTCTCCTCGTTCACTATATTGGTGTTGCTGCTGCATAACTCAATAGAGGTTCTAGCCATACACGGATATTCCAACATCGTAGGAGCGCCCTTCCGGGCGCTAATCCGCGCTGTTCGCGCCCGGGAGGGCGCTCCTACGGGCATGCAAGTGACGGAGCTTCGCAGGGAAGATCCCACCCATTCACCATTCACCATTCACCATTCACCATTCACCATTCACGCCTCTAATGCATGGGCGAAAGGAGCTGTTTCAGGAACTGCTTCGCGCGGTCGTGCTGCGGGTTGCGGAAGAACTCGTCCGGCTTGGCCTCCTCCAGCACCGTCCCGTGATCCATGAAGATGACGCGATCGGAGACCTCGCGGGCGAAGCCCATCTCGTGGGTCACCACCATCATGGTCATGCCCGATTTGGCCAGATCTTGCATGACCGACAGTACCTCTCCGATCATCTCCGGGTCCAGAGCCGAGGTCGGTTCATCGAAGAGCATGATGCGCGGCTTCATGGCAAGGGCGCGGGCGATCGCCACGCGTTGCTGCTGGCCGCCGGAGAGCTGGCTGGGGTAGGCGTCGCTCTTGTGAGCCAACCCGACACGATCCAGCAGTTGCATGGCTTGCTCCTGGGCCTCCTTCTTCGCGGTCTTCCTGATCTTGATGGGCGCCAGGGTGATGTTGTTCAGCACGGACAGGTGCGGATAGAGGTTGAACTGCTGAAACACGAAGCCGACCTCCGCGCGGAGCTTGTTCAGGTCGGTCTTCTTGCAGTGAAGGTCCATCCCGTCGACGGTCAGGTGTCCCTTGTCGATCGGTTCCAGCTGATTTATGGTCCGGATCAGGGTCGACTTCCCGGAACCGGAAGGGCCACAGACAACAACGACCTCGCCCTGGGTGACTTTCAGGTTTATGTCGTTTAGAACATGGAGTTTCTTGAACCACTTGTGCACGCCGTCAAACTGGATCATCAACTGCTCCTTTTTCAATTTCTTGCCGTCGTTTCCCGCGGGAATTCTCTCCCCCGGATGGCATCGCCTCCTCCCGGTGTTCAGGGGCGCGACGAAACAGGCTGTTATAGCAATGGCGGTGCCAACTGGTGAAACGGGAGCTTAAATCTTCGATTTCATTAGAAGG
>NZ_JBXKJL010000407.1:0-1491 GCF_056994735.1 Geomonas sp. | reverse complement strand
AAGCCGGTGGGCCAACCGCAAGGAGGCAGCCGTCGAAGGTGGGGTCGGTGATTGGGACGAAGTCGTAACAAGGTAGCCGTACCGGAAGGTGCGGCTGGATCACCTCCTTTCTAGGGAGATCCGAGTCGGGGTCCACGGTGGGATCCCGGCGTTGAAGGCTCCTATGGTTGATCGCACGGTCACTCGGCACCCCCCGCCAGGTGGGGTGCTCGTCGACGCTCTCGGGTGTCGGCGCAGACCGACCGCGACCTGGCGAGACACCGAACCCCGCTCACACATCCGGAAACGGACTTCCTGTCACTCTTCACTGGTTAAGGATGCAGCCGCCGGCGTCGACCGCGTGTCGACCCAAGGACAGTCGGCACCGCCCGGCGGGCGTTTAGCTCAGCTGGTTAGAGCACTGCCCTGATAAGGCAGAGGTCTCTGGTTCGAGTCCAGAAACGCCCACCACTTCGCCCCGACGGGGACGTAGCTCAGTTGGCAGAGCATCTCCTTTGCAAGGAGAGGGTCAGGAGTTCGAGTCTCCTCGTCTCCACCACCCTCGATCGCACGGAGGAACCTCCACCTGCGAGGCAGCATCCATCACGAAATCGAATAGGCTCGGGTAGAGACCCGAGACGACCCTCGGGTCCCAGGCGCTGTCTCACGACGGCTCGAAGGCTGGTCCTCGAGCCGTCGCCACGTGTCTCGGCCTCCATCGCCCCCCTGATCCGTGTCCTCGCGTGACGAGGCCACCGACCAGCGGACCGCTGGGACCCGTCGGCGCAGAGGCGCCGGCGAGAGCTCCGTCGAAAGGCGGGGCGCACCTTAACAACTGGATACGTGTTTCGGCAGTAAATCGAGATCTTCGATTTCGCCGAGTTATCAAGGATCATCTCGATCGATCCCCATCCGGCGACCGACCTCTTGGTCAGATGCTGGGGGGGTCAAGCTACATAGGGCACGAGGTGGATGCCTTGGCGCCAAGAGCCGATGAAGGACGCGGCAGGCTGCGAAAAGCTTCGGGGAGTCGCGAGCAGACGTTGATCCGGAGATGTCCGAATGGGGAAACCCGGTCGGGGTAATGCCCGATCACCCCTGGCTGAACCAAATAGGCCAGGCGGAGGTAAGCCAGCGAACTGAAACATCTCAGTAGCTGGAGGAAAAGAGAACATTCCCTGAGTAGTGGCGAGCGAAACGGGAAGAGCCCAAACCCACTCAGCGAGATAGGTTGCAGCCGTTTCTGAGTGGGGGTTGTAGGAGCCGATCTTCGGGTCCCTGCATGGACCCGGTGGAGTCACAAAGCCATTCGCTAGTCGAACCTGTCAGGAAAGGCAGGCCAGAGAGGGTGACAGCCCCGTAGGCGAAAGCGATATGGCCTCCACGATCGACCACCTGAGTACCACGTGGAAGGTCTCTCATGTGGGAAGCTGGGCGGACCACCGTCCAAGGCTAAATACTCTTGGCGACCGATAGTGAACGAGTACCGTGAGGGAAAGGTGAAAAGCACCC
>NZ_JBXKJL010000406.1:0-3143 GCF_056994735.1 Geomonas sp. | reverse complement strand
GAGGCCGCTGCGTTCGACGCGGTGAGGGAGACGGTGTAGGTTCCCGCCTTGGTGTAGATGTGCTCCGGGTTCTGAGCAGTGTCGGATGAGCCGTCCCCGAACTTCCACAGCCACGAGGTCGGATTGCCGCTGGAAAGGTCACTGAAGCTCACGGTGAGCGGGGCGTTGCCGGTGGTCGTCGAACTGGTGAAGTCGGCGATAAGCGGGAAGTTGTAGGTCTGGGTATTCACCTGCTCGACATTGCCATTCGTGTCCAGCGCGAAGTATTTCAGCGTGGTGGTCGACGAGATGGTCAGCGGCGCCGTATAGACCGCGGAAGCGGTGGTCGGGTCCGAGCCGTCGATGGTGTAGTAGATGGTCGCCGACCTGCTGGGGGTCAGCGTCACCGTCTGGGTGCTGGTGTAGGTCCCGCCGAAGGGGGAAGCGGTGGTCATGGGCGGAGCGGGCGGCAATTGGTTGACGTTGAAGAAGCTGACGCGGACGGGCGTGTTGCGCTGATAGCTGGTACCGTCCCCCAACTGGCCAAACCAGTTTGCCCCCCAGGCCCACAGGGCGCCGTCGCTCGTCTCGGCTACGGCATGAAAACTCCCGGCCGTCATGCCGACCACTGTCGAAAGCCCCTGCACCTGGACCGGAAGGGTCTGCCTGGCGGTGTTGCCGGTGGCCAGCTGGCCGTAATCGTTATTCCCCCACACCCAGAGCGTTCCGTCAGTCCTGAGGGCCATGCTGAACCCGTGCCCGGCGGCGATGGCGGTAACCCCGCTGAGGCCGGGGACGGCCTGCGGGGTCCAACGGTCGGTCAAGGTGCCGTCGCCGAGCTGGCCGGAGTCGTTCATCCCCCAGGTCACCACCGTGCCGTCATCTTTCAGCGCCACCGTGTGCTCGCCCCCCGCGGCAATGGCCACCACTCCGGCCACCCCGTTCACTTGGCCGGGGGCGAGGGTCTGAGGGAACTGGGCGGGATCGAGGCCGGTCTGCCCGTGGGCGTTGTATCCCCAGGCCCAGACGGTGCCGTCGTTTTTGAGTGCCAGGGAGTGCGCCGAGCCCGCGGCCACGGATAAGAATCCGCTGGTATCGGGCAGAGCCGTGGGGGCCACCGGACTATCCGGCGTTCCAATGCCCACCTGGCCGGCCGAGTTATCCCACCAGCCCATTAGGCTCCCGTCGGCCTTGACCCCCAAGCCATGCGAGGTACCCAGGGCCACGTCGACCATCTCCGCAAGCCCCGGGACGCTTATCGGGTGGTCGGAGCCGGTGTAGAAGGTCCCCCCCATGTTGACCAGGGCGTTTGAACCCCAGTTATAGATGTTGCCGTCAACGCCGATACCGGCGCTCGAGTAACCGTTTTTGGCGGCAACGACCTTGGCCATGGGCGGTGCCGGTACCACAATCGGAGACTGGATCTGGGAGGCGCCGGGGATGCCGACCTCCCCGTCCATGTCGTTCCCCCAGCCCCAGAGGGTGCCGCCGAAGAGGGCCAGAGTGTGACCGAATCCCGCCGCCAGGGAGGCTTTGGGAGCGATCCTGGCGAAGTTGGCGGTGACCGGGGTATCGGCAGTCAAGGTGACGGTACAGGCGCCGGTACCGCTGCAGCCCCCGCTCCATCCCGTGAAGGTGGCGCTGGGACTGGACTGAGCCGTCAGGGTCACCGGGGTGCCCGGGCTGTATTCACGGACGCAGTTTTGGTCGTAGCAGATGTCGGGATAGAAGGGATCGGCCCCTTCAGGGATGAATCTCACCCACCCTACCCCGGTCCCCGCTTTCTGGTACGAGATCCTGGGGCCATGGACGAAGGTGGCCGTTACCTCCTTCGACTGGTCCGCCAGCACGGTGCAGGCCCCGGTCCCGCTGCAGGCCCCTCCCCATCCGGTGAAGACGGAGGTTCCGGTGACAGCCGCGGTGATGGTAACCGTGGTGCCGGCATCGTAGTACTCGGCGCAGCTTCCGAAACAGGTCGATCCCGGTGCGAAGCTGACGCGCCCGGCTCCATCCCCGAGACGGGTGTAATTGAGGGAGATGGGCTTGTGATCGAAGGTGGCGCTGACCAGCTGCCGCTGGTCCATGGTTACGATGCAGGCCCCGGTTCCGCTGCAGGCGCCTCCCCATCCGGTAAAGACGGAGTCTCCCTCCGGCACCGCCGTGAGGGTCACCACGGTCGCCGGGTCATAGAAGCGGCTCGAACTGCTGGCAAGGGCTCCCCCCGGGGCAAGCCTTACCGTCCCCGCCCCGGTCCCCTGCCTGGTGTAATCGAGGGAGACCAAGGGTACATCATGACTGTACTTGATTACGGCGAGGTTCCAGTCGTTCCTGCTGCTGACCACGATCTCGCCGGAGGGCCCGATGGCTATGGCATCTCCGTAATCGCGACGGCCGGTATCGGGCGTCATGGACCACAGGACATTGCCGTCGGCATCGTACTTCAGGATCATGAAGTCGCTTCCACCGTACGGAGAAAAAAGGCCGCTGCCGGTGACGTAGACCCGGTCCATACCGTCCAGCGCCAGTCCAGTGAACTTCGTGCCTTTACCGGCACTGTATGGCTTGTTCCAGAGGAGATTACCGGCGGCATCGACCTTCATCAGGTAGCCGGTCAAGGGTGCGGTCATGGAAGTCGCCGCGATGTAGATCTCCCCCCTGGAGTTGACCGCCACCTCCTGTCCGGTCGCGTTGACCCCGTTATCGTAGGTCTTGTACCACAAAAGGTTCCCGGCACTGTCGTACCTGGCCAGCATCACCTTCTGCGTGGAGGTCCCTTCGTAGCCGGTCAGGTAGATGCTGCCGCCGGCGTCGATGGTCATGGACCGCTTGGTATTGATAGTGGAAAGCTGATGGTCCCTGGTCCACAGCTCGTTGCCCGCACCGTCATACTTGATGATTTCGACAGAGGTCATGACATAGACGTTGCCGGCAGCGTCGGTAACCACGTCCTTGTTCATGGATGCTGGGCCATCCTTGCGCCAGAGTTCGTTCCCGTCACGGTCGAACTTCAGCAGCCAGTTGCGGCTTGGGCTCCCGGTTTTGCCTGCCGCGTAGACATTGCCGTCCAGGTCCGCGGTGACTGCGTACAGGTTATCAAAGGTCTCCAGGCTGAAGGTCTTCGCCCAGAGCTGGTTCCCGGCGGGATCGTACTTGACCAAACTTGG
>NZ_JBXKJL010000405.1:0-3585 GCF_056994735.1 Geomonas sp. | reverse complement strand
TTTAAGAAGTCTAACTCACCCTGAATGACGGGAATCTGCTCTTCCAATTGTTTGCGCCTCTCTTCGAGTGGACGATATTTTTTCCCGAACTCTTTTTTTGTTATTTGATCGGAAAGGTAGAGCTCGTACAATTTGTCGATATCGCATTCGAGCTTTTGTTGTTCAGCTTCAAGTTTCTTAACTAATTCTTCTTTTTCCTGGATCATCGTATTCACCGTGTCAGCTTTGTTCAAGTAATCCGCTATTTCGGACGGGCGTAACCAGTCGAGCGCGCCTCCGCTCAAGCGGCTTTGAGTAAGGGCCATTCGGCTGGCTCGACCAAATGGGCATGGGGATAGAGTCGTCTCGATTCCTGATCGATATAGTGTTTCATGAACGCTTCCCAGTCCCCGTTGAGGGCCACACAGCGCAATTGCAGTAATGCCTGGGCACCGGGAACCGTCCAGTGCATGCCGGTGCGCTCCAAGCGATCTTTGATCACATGTCGGCAAGCCCCTTCGATCACGCCGGAGGCGATGGGATAACCCGCTGCCAGGTACTGATCGTAGTGCAGCCGCGCCTGGTTATGATGAAAATACTGACTAATCTGGTCCAATCGTTCCCGCTGAGACCCGGTTAAACCGATGGATTCAACTTGATCGATGAGCCACGGGATCAGCGCGGCCCCCACCCCACTTAACAATCCCAAGACCAGTAATTTCATGAGTTTTAGCGCCAGGTCACTGCCGGCCGGATGGAACAAATGCACGGCCTCCCACAGATAGCTGGTAGCATGTAACAGGTCCAGAATCTCGACGCGCGGGGTGTTACCCAAGGCGCGGTCGACTTCCTCCCACAAGGCGGGTTGTCCATCCATTAACACCACCCAGGGACGCTGCTGTTCAGGATCCCGCTGCTGGGCTTCGGCGACCAGCCAGGGAAAAATCTCCTCGGCGGCGCGCACCGGGGTGGTGCCCGCCGGCCGGTTGAGACTGGCCCGCAACCGCTTGTGCTGCGGCACGGGGCGTGGACCGGTTGCCCGCACGGGTGCCGCCGCTGCCGGGTCGTGGAACAGGGCGTCCACCACCTGATGGGGGGTGCGGGGATAGGGATCAATCTGGTAAACGGCTCCGACCAAGGCCATTTTCTTGCGATCCGGTTTTGGCCCGCGCTGATGCTCATGCGTGCGAATCGGCGGTGCCGTGGCCGGTTTGCGGATCGGCACCCCTTTACCATCGCCACTGAGCACGATCACCTGCGTCGCCACGGCGACGGGGGCGGGCGGTTGCATCGCCCGGAAATCATCCACCGCTGCTGCCAGGGTGTGAGTCATGTGCTCCAAGCTGGCCACCGATGGCTCTAACCCCAAGAGTCGGGACAGCACGTGGTTCACCTGCTGGTACGGATTTTCCACCACCAGCGCCTGATCCCAGTCCTGTAACAGATAGGAAAATTTACCCGACGGCAACTCCAGGCGAGCGTCCAAGGGCACGAACTCGATTTGCTGGCCTTCCCGCGTCCCGTAGACCACCCGGTCGAGCTCGAAAGGCCCAAACACCGACTGATACGGCCGCCGATGAAGCGTCGGCAACCGCCGCACGACCTGTCCCTCGCCCAAGGTCACGGTTTCCCCCTGGTCGCCATCCCCGACCAACGCGAAAAACTGACCTTGCAACTGATACCCCAACGGTAACAGCCGGCGCCATAAGCCGCGCTCGACCTCATGAACCGGTGTGCCCGCGCCCGCCGCCGACCGCACGAACGTCTGTAACTCATCTAGACAACCTTGAAGATCAAAACACTTGTCTTCAATCAGCGTAGGCGTCATCATCGGCATCGGTGGGTTCCTCGGGAAGGTGGATTCACACTCGCATCCTACCCACGTCCATTCAAACTGGACAGTGGAACCCACCACCTCTTACCAACACCGCGCTCGACTGGTTACGCCCGTTTAACTGGACTTTGGCCATTAAGAGGTTCTCGAAGCAGGAAGCAGAGGTGACGATGGGGTAAGCTAACGGGGTTCTCATACCAACCGGAGCGTCTCATGTCCCCTCTGCCTGAGGTGATTATAACGGTTCTGGCCCCATTTGCCGGGTTGTTTTCCGCCACGGTCTGGGGTCATGTCCAGGTGTTGATGATCGGCGCTGTCCTCTGCCAAGGCCCCCGCACGGTTGCGGCAATCCTGCGGGTGATGGGGTTGGGACAGGAACCCCGATTTGAACGCTATCATCGCGTGTTGAGTCGGGCGTGCTGGTCGGGGTTGCAGGCGGCGCAGATCTTATTGGGACTATTGGTCCGGTTACTGCCGCCGCAGTGGGTGCCGCTGATTCTGGTGGATGACACGGTGGAGCGGCGTCGGGGAACACGGATTCACGCGAAGGGCTGCTACCGGGATGCGGTGCGCTCAACCCGTCACTACGTGGTGAAATGTTTTGGCTTGAAATGGGTCTGTATGATGCTGTTGGTCCGGTTACCGTGGAGTTCGCGCCTCTGGGCCTTGCCGTTTTTGACGGTGTTGGCGCCCTCGGAACCGGCCAACCACGCGGCGAAGAAGCGCCATAAGAGCACGGTAGAGTGGACCGGCCAGATGGTCAAGGCGGTGTCACGCTGGTTACGGCGGCCCTGGGTGTTGTTGGGGGATGGGAGCTTTGCCTGCCTGCGGTTGGGGTGGACCTGTGTGCAACACCAGGTGGTCTTGATCAGCCGATTGCGGCTGGATGCCCAGTTATATGATTTCCCGATCATCCGCCGGCGCGCGCAGCGCGGGCCGAAGCCACGCAAAGGCGCACGCCTGCCAGCGTTGCAGGACCGGGTGACAGAGGCCCAACGGTCTGGCGAAGAGATGGAACTCTACTGGTATGGTGGGGAGACGCGCCGGGTCCGGCTGTTGAGCGAGGTTGCCCTGTGGTATCGGCGCGGACAAAAGCCGTTGCCGATTCGCTGGGTGTTGGTCGTGAACGCCGAGGGTGATCCGGAACCGGCGGCGTTCTTCTGCACCTGCCCGGCGTGTGAATCGCAATGGATCGTGACGGCTTTTGTGCTGCGCTGGAATGTGGAGGTCACGTTCGAGGAAAGCCGCCGCCATCTGGGGATAGAAACCCAGCGGCAGTGGTCCGATCTGGCCATCGCTCGCACCACGCCCGTCCTGTTCGGGCTGTTCTCGTTGGTCTGCCTCATGGCGCAGCGCTTGACGGCCGCCGGGGCGACGCTGGGGCCGCGCACCACCGCCTGGTATGCCAAGACCGAGGCCACATTCTCCGATGTCTTAGCCTTCGTGCGGCGGACCTTATGGGCGCATAATTATTTCAGCACGTCGACAGACGCTAACGAGTGTCTCCTATTTCCGAAGGCCACTAGGGAAGCGCTGCTCGATCAACTGGCGGCGACGGCTTAACACCATCCAGGATGGCCAAAGTCGAGCATAGATCTGAGTTGGAATTACCCAACCGTCCATAGAGACACCGACCACTACATGACGTTGGAAGAAGTGAGTCTCGTGTTGGGCGTGACGCGGGAACGGGCTCGTCAGATCGAGCAGACCGCCTTGCGCAAAGCCCGGCGCATCCTGGAAAGCCGGGGGTTTACCTTGGAAGATTTATTCCA
>NZ_JBXKJL010000404.1:0-2896 GCF_056994735.1 Geomonas sp. | reverse complement strand
AGCGACAGCAACTGCGCCAGCGCGGGAGCGGTCAGTACATTGACCAGGCCTACCAGCACCATCACCAACCCGGCGATGGCTCCGATCTCGGCGTCGATCTGATGCGCCTTGGCGGTACCGGCCCCGTGAGCGCCCATGCCGAGCAGGGCACCGCGCGCCAATGCCGAACGCAGCGGCAGCACGTTGAGCAGCAGTTCACCGAGGGCGGCGCCGAATACGCCGGTGATCACGACGAAAACCGAGGTGAGCGCCGGCACCCCACCGATATCGCTGGAAACAGTCATGGCAAACGGGGTGCTCAGGGAGCGCGGCAGAAGGCTGAGACAGACAGTGGCGTTGAGCCCCAACAACTCAGACAGCAGCCACGAGGTGACCAGCGCAGTGGTACTCCCCGCAACCACTCCCACTACGAGCAGCAACCAGTGCCGGCGTATCAGCGCGCGCTGCTCGTAGATCGGGATGGCAAAGGCCACCGTGGACGGACCGAGAAGGGCTACCAACCAGTGGGTCCTCCTGATGTACTCGCCGTAGCTCACATGAAAGGCGACTGCCACCCCGATGAGCAGCAACGGAGTGACCAGAAGCGGTGAAGACCACCAGCACGGCCAACGGCGGTACAGCACCTTGCCGAGCAGGTAGAAGCCGATGGTCAGTGCCGACCAGACCAGCGTTTGCGGTGATAAAAGGTTACCCGGAAGCACGGCCGCCTACCTCAGGGCTGACAGCCCGGTAGCATAGGTCGATGACCCCGGCGGTGACGACCATAACCGCCAGGGTGCCCAGCACGATGACTGCCAGGATCTTCACCCCGAGCATGCCGAGAAGTTCCGGGTGGTCCAGCACCGCCAAAACCGCCGGCACGAAGAAGAGCAGCATCTCGGCGAGCAGCCACTGCGAACCACGACGGACCGTGGCAATGCTCAGTCGCTTGCTGGCCAGCAATAGGAGCAGGATGAACAGCCCCAGCACCGCGCCGGGGATGCTCAGGCCCGTGGCGCGCACGGTGCCCTCCCCGACCAGCCAAAACAGCAGGATCAAGGAAACCTGAAACAGCAGGCTGGCACGGCAGCGCCGCCAGGCTATGGAAGGTTGAAATCCGGTCATGGTGAACTCCTCTGTGAATTTCCTGTTTGCAGGATAGGTGCAATCGTAGTATTCGTAAAATGAATTTTAAGACTAAGTCTAATTCTTATTTGGAATAGAACATGGAAATTAGGACATTGCGGGCGTTTGTCGAGGTGGTGCGTCAAGGCGGTTTTTCGCGCGCCGCAAAGACGGTCTTCGTCACCCAGTCGACGGTGAGCAAGGCGGTCAAGCAGTTGGAAGAGGAGCTGGATCTGCCGCTGCTGGAGCGAATCGGCCAGGGGTGCAAGATGACGGCTGCTGGTGAGATCGTCTACCGGCGGGCGCTGGCGATCCTGGCCCAGGGCGACGACCTCAAAGCCGAGCTGGAAGAGCTGCGGGGGCTCAAGGGAGGGGTGCTGCGCCTGGGGGTGCCACTGATCGGGAGCAACACCCTGTTCGCCCATCGTTTCGCCAGCTACCGCACCCTTTATCCCGGCGTGGAGCTGCAGCTGGTGGAGCACGGCAGTAAACGCCTGGAGGAACTGGTACTGGCAGGCGAGGTGGACCTGGCAGCCACCTTGCTGCCGGTGAGCGACCAGTTCGAGTATCAGGAGGTGTGGCGCGAGCCGATCGACGTGCTGTTGCCGGTAGACCATCCGCTGGCGGCGCGCGAGCGGCTGCACTTCCAGGACCTGCAGGAGCTCCCCTTCATCCTGTACGGACCTGGGTTCGCGCTCAACCCGATCATACTTGAGGCCTGCCGGGAAAGCGGCTTCACGCCCAAGGTCTCGGCACAGTCGAGCCAGGTCGATTTCATCATCGAGTTGGTGGCAACGAAGCTTGGCGTGGCGCTGTTGCCGCGCATGATCGCCGAGCAGCGCCCGCACCCGATGACGCGCCTGGTTCCGGTACAAGAACCTGCCATTTTCTGGCACATGGCCCTGATCTGGCGGCGTGGCGGCTACCTGTCTCACGCCGCGCAGGCGTGGCTCGCCATGACAGCTGAGGAGTGAACTGTGCAGTCGATTGAAAGGAGGTCAAAGATGAGGTGCACGAGTAAGGCAGGCGGGCGGAGAGGCTATCCCGGTCAAGAGCCCATCGCTCCGATAAATTCAGCTATCAGGCGGACCTGTTCATCAAGCATGTGGAGTCCGTAATGAATGGTGCACCCCCTTGCTTTCGCTGCGGCCAGAAGGGGGGTGGTTTCTGGCTTCATAATGATTTCCGCAACGGTCATGGCGGGTGTCAACATTGTGGCATCAAGCGGCAACGGATCATCAGCTTTCAGACCGAGCGAGGTGGCGTTTATCACCAGATCGTGACCGGTCGGATCGGCATTTCCCACCATGATCGGCCGATCTGGAAAGTATTTGGCCACCCGCGCCGCAATCTCTTCAGCCTTCGAACGGGTGCGGTTGGCGACCGTCAGGGATGCTACGCCCGCCTCTGCCAGAGCAAAAGCGATGGCTGCGGCTGCACCGCCCGCACCTATCAGCAGTGCCCGGCGACCAGCCGGATCGTACCCCTGGGAGCGCAACCCGGCTACAAAACCGGCACCGTCAAACATGTTACCGATCAGCCTGCCGTCAGCTTCCCGCCGCACCGCGTTAACCGCACCGATTGCACGCCCGGCATCGCCAAGTTCATCACAGAGGGCGGCGACCGCAGTCTTGTGCGGGACCGTCGTGACAAAACCGCCTAGATTCTTCATGGTACGAAAAGCCGTCAGGACAGCCCCAAGCCCCTCTGGAGCAACTTGTATTGGGACAAGGACCGCGTCACAACAGTACTGTGAGAAAAGCCCGTTGAACACCTCTGGGGTGCGGACGTG
>NZ_JBXKJL010000403.1:0-2970 GCF_056994735.1 Geomonas sp. | reverse complement strand
GTAGGGGTTGGCGATGAAGGGTATCCCCTCGCGAACCAGGGTGTTGGTTACCGGGTCGATCTGGACCTGGGTGGTGTCCGGCACTTGTTTGATGCAGACGACGATTAGCATGGTGAACCTCGCTTGAACTCTTTGTTTTAAGCCCTCGGGGTATAGACCTTGAGGAGGGCCTGGGCCATCTCGGCCGGGGTTGCCGCCACGCTGATGCCGCATTCCTTGAGGACCGCCACCTTCTCGGCTGCCGTCCCCTTTCCGCCGGAGACGATGGCCCCGGCGTGCCCCATCCTCTTTCCCGGAGGTGCGGTGACACCGGCGATGTAGGCCGCCACCGGCTTGGTCATGTGCTCCTTGACGAAGTAGGCACCCTCCTCCTCGGAGCTGCCGCCGATCTCGCCGATCATGATGACCGCCTCGGTGTCGGGATCCTCCTCGAACATCTTCAGCACGTCCAGGTGGCTCGTGCCGTTCACGGGGTCGCCGCCGATGCCGACGCAGGTCGATTGTCCCAGCCCCACGTTGGTCAGCTGCCAGACCGCCTCGTAGGTGAGGGTGCCGCTGCGGGAGACCACCCCGATCTTGCCGGGCTTGTGGATGTAGCCGGGCATGATGCCGATCTTGCAGTGGCCGGGGGTGATCACGCCGGGGCAGTTCGGCCCCACCAGGCGGCTCCTCTTTCCCTGCATGAACTGCTTGACCTTGACCATGTCGAGGACCGGAATCCCTTCGGTGATGCAGCAGACCAGCTCGACCCCGGCATCGACCGCCTCCATGATGGCGTCGGCCGCGAAAGGGGGCGGGACATAGATGACCGAAGCGGTGGCGCCGGTTTTCTGCACCGCCTCCTTGACGGTGTCGAAGATGGGGAAGCCGTCGATGATGGTGCCCCCCTTGCCGGGAGTGACCCCGCCGACCATCCGGGTGCCGTATTCGCGGGCGCCGCGTGCGTGGAAGAGACCGGTGGCTCCCAGCCCCTGGGTGATGACCCTGGTTTTATTGTTGATGAGAATGCTCATTGATCTCCCTCCCCTCAGGCGGCGGCTACCGCGTGGACGATTTTGGCGGCGGCGTCGGCCATGCCGTCGGCGGCGACGATGTCGAGGCCGCTCTCGGACAGAAGCTTCTTGCCCAGCTCGACGTTGGTCCCCTCCAGCCGTACCACCAGGGGGACCTTGAGGGAGACCTGCTTGGCCGCCTCGATGACACCGGTGGCGATCACGTCGCATTTCATGATGCCGCCGAAGATGTTGACCAGGATCCCCTTGACGTTCTTGTCGGAGAGGATCAGCTTGAAGGCCTCGGTGACGCGCTCGATGGTCGCCCCGCCCCCGACGTCCAGGAAGTTCGCGGGCCTTCCGCCGGCATGCTTGATGATGTCCATGGTGGCCATGGCCAGCCCCGCCCCGTTCACCAGGCAGCCGATGTTGCCGGTCAGCGAGACGTAGGAGAGGTCGTGCTGGGAGGCTTCCACCTCGTTGGGATCCTCCTCGTCGTAGTCGCGCATGTCGCCGATCCGGGGGTGCCTGAAGACGGCGTTGTCGTCGAAGCCGAACTTCGCGTCCAGCGCCAAGAGGTCCCCCTCCCTGGTCACCACCAGTGGGTTGATCTCCAAGAGGGAGCAGTCGCAGCCGATGAAGGTTTCGTAGAGACCCTGGAAGAGGGTCACCGCCTTGGCGGTCTGCTTCCCGGTCAGCCCCAGGTTGAAGGCGAGGTTGCGGCACTGGAAGGCGGTCAGGCCCAGCAGGGGATCGATCGCCTCCTTGAAGATCTTCTCCGGGGTCTTGGCGGCAACCTCCTCGATGTCCATCCCCCCCTCGGTCGAGGCGAGCACGGCGACGCGGGAGGTGACCCGGTCGACCAGGAGGCTCACGTAGAGCTCCCTCTCGATGTTGCAGCCGTTTTCCACCAGCACCCGGGTGACCACCTTCCCCTCGGGACCGGTCTGGTGGGTGCGCAGCACCATGCCGAGCATCTCCCTTGCGGTGTCCCGCACCTCCTCCGAATTCCTCGCCAGCTTCACCCCGCCACCCTTGCCGCGCCCTCCGGCATGGATCTGCGCCTTGACCACCCACGGCCCGTCTCCCAGCCGCTTGGCCCACTCACGGGCGCTCGCGCCGTTGTAACATACGTGACCGTCCGGTACCGGGACTCCGAATTCCCTCAAAATCGCCTTGGCCTGATACTCATGAATGTTCAAAACGTCTCCTCCTGTCACCGGCACCGGGCCGCGTTTTCACGGTCCTGCGTCTGATTTGGATCGCATGCCGCCTGGTAGGCCGTTATTTTCTCCCTCATCCGGTCCGGAAAGGGAGTGGGCTTCAGTGCTCCGTAGTTGCTGGAGGCATCGCCCTAGCCGGCAACCCTTTCCAGCAGGATCTCGGCGATGTCCCTGGGCGCCAGCTCCCCTTCCAGTTCCGCCCCCTTGATGCCGTCCTCGAACATGGTGAGGCAGAAGGGGCAGTTGGAGACCAGGAGGTCGGCTCCGGTGGCGGCGGCCATCTTGGCCCTGGTGCCGCTGATCCGGCTTCCCAGTTTCTCCTCGGCCATGATCCTCCCGCCGCCTGCGCCGCAGCAGAAGCTCTGGCTCTGGTTCTTCTCCATCTCGCGGACCGTCCCCCCCGCGGCGGCGAGGAGCGCCCGCGGCTCCTGGTAGAGCTCGTTGTAGCGGCCGATGTAGCAGGAGTCGTGATAGGTGCAGTCAAAGCTCTCGCCCTTGAGCCTCAGCCTTCCTTCCTCAACCAGCCCGTTAAGGAAGGTGGTGTAATGCTCGGTTTCCACGTCGAAGCCGAGGTCGCGGTAGTCCTTGCTCAGGGTATTGAAGCAGTGGGGGCAGGCGGTGACGACCTTCTTGACCCCGTACCCCTTGATGGTCTCGATGTTCTCGGTGGCCAGCGACTGGTAGAGGTATTCGTTGCCGAGCTTGCGCATCGGCTCGCCGCAGCACTTCTCCTCCTTGCCCAGGATGCCGACCTT
>NZ_JBXKJL010000402.1:0-10502 GCF_056994735.1 Geomonas sp. | reverse complement strand
TTTAGCACGGCGCGAAGTGGACTAGCCGCGTGAAGTCTTCAATATCAATGCTAATTAGTGTAACTGGTGGCTCGATTAATTGGCTAGCCGCCGCCAGCTCGAACAAACCAAATCCCCCCTTGTCAAGGGGGGGAAGGCTCAACCTTTTTACTGATTGGCGCTAATCTTCCGCTACGAGATTGTCATCCCCGAATGCCCTTATCGGGGATCCAAAT
Organism: Geomonas sp.; assembly: GCF_056994735.1. NCBI lineage: Bacteria > Pseudomonadati > Thermodesulfobacteriota > Desulfuromonadia > Geobacterales > Geobacteraceae > Geomonas > Geomonas sp. The sequence goes on along the minus strand of NZ_JBXKJL010000402.1, from coordinate 10,287 downwards.
TTCACGTCGTTTAGGAGCTGGATTCCCGATCAGAATCGCTTCGGGAATGACAGTTTTGGAAGCTGGCGGAAGATTGGACTCCCGCCCCATCTCCAACTGCGCTGCCGCCGTCCGCTCCCTATACCGTGGCGCACGGCTGGTGCTGTTCATTGTAAAACGCCTGCCAGGTGATAACTTTGGCGATAGCCCGAGCGGGTTGAGACGTGAAGAGACCGGTTGCTACAGCAGTGATATGTTGCTCCCGCGCCTCTCCCTGACCAGCCGCTCCAGGTTCCCGCCGGGGGAGGCAAAAGCTACCACCGTCTCCTCGGCAAGCTCCATCATCAGGCGGTTTCGATGAAAGCAGGAATCCTCACAGGCGTGGGTCACGCTCTCGGCGTAACGGGTGACGATCAGCAGGCGGCGGGCCTCCAGGGCCTCCTGCCACTTCGGATCGAGGTTCGTAATCATGCCCCGGGCCAGGGCGATGATGATCGGCTGTTCTCCCGCCAGCAATTGATCGAGGACCTCCCGCTCGATGCGGGAATGAAAGCCGGAGATGACGCATACCCCCTTCTCGCGCTGGGCGACGGCCCACTGGCGGGACCTTTCGAAAACGGCCGGAGGACAATTGCGCGAGCAAAGAAAGGCGACCTTGTGCAAGCCCAGCAGTTCCTTGTTCCCCAGGGTATGCAATAGATATTCGCTGTTCATCCACCCTCTCAAGAAGAGAAGTTGCCACAGTAGGACAGGTTATCAAGATTATCCTCACTAGCAATGATCTCTCTCGATTGAAGTAGGGGGATCATGGGAGAAGAAGATGACCAGACAGATATATATCAACCTGCCGGTAAAGAACCTCTCAAAGTCGGTGGAGTTTTTCACCAAGCTCGGTTACAGGTTCCTTCCTGAGTTCACCGACGCCACCGGCACCTGCATGGCGGTCACCGACTACATCTTCGTGATGCTGCTGACGGAAGAGAAGTTCAAGTCGTTCACACCCAAGGAGATCTGTGATGCCAGTGCATGCACCGAGGTCCTGATCTGCCTGACCTGTGAGAGCAGAAACGAGGTCGACATACTTGTGCGCAAAGCGGTCGCCGGCGGCGGAAAGTTGTACAGCGAGCCGCAAGACCACGGTTTCATGTACGGCCATGGCTTTCAGGATCTCGATGGTCACATCTGGGAGCTGATCTACATGGAGCCGGGTGCGGTAACGGAAGCGTAACAGGAAAGGACTTATCCCTGCGGTGACGCGCTACTTTGCTCCGGGAGCATGGATTGAAACTCCCCTCATCTGTGCTAACGTTTTCCGTCAGCTCCCGCGGGAAAAGCGGCATGAATATGAAGGGATAAACGGAGCCACTTATGGGACAGCCATCGATCAGACTGAAATATGTCGAATCAGACTCCTTCTCCCCCGGTGGAGGAATAACAGGTGTCAGGAACACTGTCATCACCGCCAAGGTCCAGAACCTCGCATTCAGCAAGGACGTCGCCCTCCATTATCGACAGCAGGACGGAACATGGACCGAGGCTTCCCTCGGCTGGCTCAAGAATTTTACTGACTACGATATCTTTTTCCGCAATGACAACAGCATTGTCATAAACGAATTCGTCCTCCGTTATACAGTCAACGGCCAGACATCCTGGGACAACAACTTCGGCTTCAACTACCACATAGACGAGATCCATCCCAACACGGTCGGCGGCAATGTCGTCCTCAACCTGGCAACCGCCCGGCGAGGAACAGAAGCGGGCGGAGGTTTCGTCTTCGACACTTCATGGGTGGAGGGAGAAATCTACGTCAACAACCTCTCCTTCAACAAGCACGTCGGGATCAGGCTCACCACCAATGGCTGGGCCGGCTTCCAGGACACCAGCGCCTCCTTCGCAGGCTTCCACACGGTGGCGGAAGGGATCTCACAGGTCGAGGTATGGAAGTTCAAGACGCCGGAACTCAATCTCGACAACAGCGCCCCGGACTTCAAGTTCGCCATCTTCTACAACAACCTGGACACCGGCGCGTTCTTCTGGGACAACAACTTCGGCCAGGACTACACCTTGAGCAAAGTTGACCTCTCGACCGACGAGTAGGGGCGAAAAATCCTTCGCCCTTCCGCCGGCACAGCACAATACCCCCTACCCCATGACGTCACGCGTCCCTCCCCCTTGCCGTTTCCGGAGGGAGACGGTGACAACCAATGTTGGCGAGGCCGCTGACAATGAAGGATGAAGATCATGCCAGTCAACCTGCTCCCCATCCACACCTTAGGCGCCATCGAGACTAACGGCACCGTGACCTTCGGCCTCTGGCTCCCCTGGGTTTCCGCCGTGGACGGAAACGCCGTCATGGTGAAGATCATCCATGAGCGCGACCAGTTCCTGCAGAACATCCCGCCCCGCGAGTTCTCCCTGACCCACAGCGTGCGGCAACCGTACGGGGACTTCTGGTCCACCACCGTCCCCATCGCAGGCACGACCCCGGAGGTGGCGGGGTCCGCCTGGGGGACGCCGGGGCGCTACGTCTACCGCTACCAGGTCGTCAATCCCAACGTCGGTGTCGTCGACTGGGTCATCGACCCCTTCGCGCGCGAGTTCGGCGTGGGCAAGCTTTCCGCCTTCACCCTCGGATACCAGCAGTACCAGTGGAGCCAGGGCGAGGCAGGATGGAAGACTCCGGCGCTTCAGGACCTCATCATGTACGAGGTCAACATCGCGGAGCTGGGAGGCGACCTGGAGCGCACGGGCGAGCTCTTTGCCTACCTGAACGATCTCGGGGTGAACTGCATCGAGGTCATGCCCCTTTCCAACGTGGCCTCGTCGGTCGACTGGGGGTATCTCCCCATCGGCTACTTCGGCGTGGACGAGAGGTTCGGGAAGCGTTCGGACTTCCAGCGGCTGGTGGATGCCGCCCACCAGCAGGGTTTAGCCGTGGTGGTCGACGCCGTCTACGGGCACACCGGCGTCGATTTCCCCTACTACGACCTCTACACCCGCCTGCGCTACCGCGAGAACCCCTTCATGGGCCCCTTCGCCAAGGACTACTTCAGCAATTTCGGCAAGAGTACCGACTACACCCGTCAGCTCACCCGCGACTACTTTTTCACCGTCAACAACTTCTGGCTCGACGTCTATCACATCGACGGTTTCCGCTATGACTGCGTTCCCAACTACTGGGACGGAGCTATGGGGGTCGGGTATGCCAGCCTGGTTTACGAGACCCACCAGCTCACCAGGAGCAGGCTCGCGGACCAGTACTGGAACCGGTTCGATGCGGGCACCGGATCCCCCCTGAAGCTCATCCAGTGCGCCGAGCAACTGGAGGCCCCCGAGGAGGTGCTGTGGACCACCTATTCCAACAGCACCTGGCAGAACCACACCTTCGGTGCCGCCAAGGCCGTGGCGCGAGGGGACCGGGGGCGGCTGACCGACCTGGGGTTCTCCCTGGGGCTCCAGGGGTATCCCGAAGCGGTGGATGTAAATGGAGAGGTGATCACCAAGAGCGCGCTGCAGTATATAGAGAATCACGACCACGAGCGCTTCATCTGCAACTTCGGGCTCGACAACCCCGATGAGGCAGGGAACCCTCTCTTCCTGGAGGGGGATCGCAGCCGCTGGTACATGCTCCAGCCGTACCTGATAGCGACCATCATGAGCAAGGGCATCCCCATGCTCTGGCAGGGAGAGGAGTTCGGCGAGAATTACTTCCTTCCGGACTTCGGTGCCGGACGGGTCTCGCTGCTGCGCCCGATGCGGTGGGATTTCTTCTACGATCAGATCGGCAAGGCCCTGGTGTGGCTGGTGAGAAAGCTCCTTGGCATCCGGCGCCAGCGGTCGCAGATCCGCGGCGGATCCTACTTCTTCTTCAACGAGTGGGACCGCTACCAGTCGAGAGGGGTCCTGATGTTCGCGCGCTACATCGGCCAGCAGTACACCCTGGTGGCCATCAACACCGGTGACTACGACCAGAGCGTCCCCTTCTGGTTCCCCTTGGGCGGCGATTACCACGAGGAACTGCATGGCCTGGCCAACCTCACCGGTATCGTCCCGCTGCAGGAGACCCAGCTCACCATCCCCTCCCACTACGGGAGAATCTGGACTACGGGGTAGTTTTGGCAGGTATGGACGACGGCTGGACTTTCATGGCAGGAAGGAGTTCAAATGCAGCGACCTCTGCTTCTCTTCACCGTTACCCTCTCCCTCGTTATCTCCTCACCCGCCTTCGGCTGGAACGACATAACGCACATGGCGGTCATGAAAGCGGCGGGGCTCGACAACTTCGCCTACATGGCGGTTGGCGCCGACATGGCCAAGGAAAAGGCTGCCGGGCACGAGGATGGAAACCATTACCGCGACAATCCCCGCGGGACAGCGGTCACCGCCGACATGGTCCTGGACGAGGTCCCGGACTACAACTGCCGGTGCACTGGTGACAGGGGGCATCTTTATGGCGCCATCATCGCGGCGCTGGGGCAGTACCTGGAGCTGAAGCACAAGAACAAGTACGCCCTGTACCCGCTGGGCTTCGCAGCCCATTACATCGGCGACCTGTCACAGCCGTTGCACAACGTGGACTACAACGACTTCAACAAGAGCAACCACTCCGCCAACGACGCCGTGGTGGAGAAAGGGGAAAAGGGTTCGACCAACGAGAAGGTTGCCAGGATAGCCAGGAACATACAGCAGAGGATGAAGTCGATCAAGGGGTACCACTTCCCCAAAGCCGCCGAGGGAGAGAAGACGTTCAATGCCGAGGTGGCAAAAAGAGTTGCCGAAATAGCCAACCAGTCGATGGCGCTCGGTTTCTCGATGCAGGACTCGAACCCTCCCACTCCGGTGATGACGACGAGCGAGGCCTACCGCCAGCTCGCCGAGAGCGCCGCCCTCCTCAAGGCGGTCTACGCCGCCATGCAATGAAAAGAGGGCAAGATGTATGGAGAAAGATGCGGTTATCTCGCCGGAACGGGATTGAAATAGCCCGCGCAGGTCCCCCGCAACTCCTCGTGGATGTTATCGAGCATCTCCCGCTCGTCACTGATCCCTGCAGCCGCACGGAGGTTGAGCGCCAACGGCAACAGCCCCAGCAGCAGGTTCCGCAGGTTACCGCACCCCTCGCTCCCCCCTGCGACCTCGATAACCTTCTTGTTAAGACCCCGCCCGATGGGAAAGCCGATCAAGCCGTCGAGCCGCGCCGTGGCGTTGCCGCAATCGCCGGTCGGACACCTGCGGAAGTCGGCGGCTGCGGAGACGATCTCCAGCGTCGTCGCATCGACTGAAACCTGTACCTCGACGTCGTGGAACCTGTCCCTCATGAAAGCGGTAAGCATCGCGGTGCCGTCAGCCTGCTTCAACAGGCGGTAAGAGATATCCCTCTGAAAATCTTCCATGGTGTTAAGCTGCATCTGTCATCCTTTGCAAAGTAGTTCCTGAACATACCGAGTAGGCGCGAAGTTTCACCCGCAGGGGATGAAAAGTCAAGATCGAAGTACCACCGGCATTCCTTGCCCCCTCCCCCTCCGGGGGCGGGTACGCTTCAGGGCATTTTCCCGATCCGGTTAATCGAGAAGGCATGACGATAGTATTGTGCTTGAAATGCTCGGCCCGGTTCTGTATCTTGCCGTGGTAGCAAGAAACCAACGGCAAAGGAAATTCCATGGAAAAACTCGATGAGGCGCTGGTGGGCTTGCGCCAGGATATGAACGACACCAAGAAACACTCCGCGTTCTACGACCTGTTTCTTAACTCCAGCTTTTTCGTACCCATCTTCGGTGACAACTCTCCGCAGGATGAGCAGGGGACAAGGGACGTGCTCCCGGTGATCACGGAATCAGGCGGGAAGGACTTCCTGATGATCTTCAGCTCTCTCGAGCGCCTGAAGGTTTGGGACCAGCTTGATGAGGAGATGCAGCATATCGAAGTGCCGGGACATATACTGGCACTGACCACGGTGGACCCTCTGCACTGGGCTCTGAACGTCGGGACCGAGTTTTCGAAGGAATTCCTCCCCGAGGAGATCGCCTGGCTGAGGGAAGCGGTCGAGAGGTGCAACGCCGACGCAGCCGCCAAAGAAGAGAGCTGTTGCAAGTGAGTTAATGCAGATCGAAGCAGTATCAAGAAGGGTTAGCTCGAACGGGCTAGCCCTTTTTTTATTCTCGTGGGGCCAACCCTTGACGAGAAGCCTCATGCTACCAGATCGGAGGTATCTCCGATGCCCCGGCCAGATCGAGGGCGGCGATGCGGGAAACCGCCACGCGGTCACATCCGTAGCCGAACGAGATCGGCTGGAGGTCAGGACTCATCGCGCGCATGACACGGAAGGAAGTGGCAGCGACATCCGGGGAAGTGACATCGACCACGGCGACGCGCACTCCCGCTTCCGCCGCTCCCCTGACCGTGGGCGTCGGCACTTCCGCAAGAGAGCGAGGCGCCGCGCCATGACGCAGGAAATCGAAGGCGCCGGCCCGTTCCGCCGGAAAATAGTAGAGGGCGTGGTCCAGCATCTCTTTGACATCCTCGGGCTTGGCCGGGACCGGAAGTGCCTTGCTCTTCAGGAGCCGCCGCAGGTACGGCCCGGTCTGACCAAGCTCCAGGATGGCCTGTCTGGCGGCGGAACGCGGTTCGGCAGCGGTCCCCAGTCCAAGGGTCACGCCCGGCCAATCCACACCGTCCCCAAAGCCGAGACAGAGTGCCGTTGAGTAGCCGCACTGTGTCGGCAGGAACATGAGCTCGATCTCTGCGCCCAAGACACGCAGACCTCCAATTACCAGTTCGAGCTCGGGCCCGAGGGACTCGTCGATCAGCACCCGCTCTCCGCCTCGGCGGGTGCGCCAGCACGACATGAAGGCGTCGCGCTCCAGCAGTTCGAGAAAAGCGCGCTCCTCAGCTCCGGCGCTATCGAGGTAAGCAGCGAGGCCGTTGGAACTTCCCTGGCAGAAGGCGTGCTCCGGGCGGACCTCCAGATAGAGATAGCCGAGAACAGCAGGCACCCATACGGGATGATTACTGCCCAGCCACTCGCCCGCGACCCAGGGATGGCGGACGCGGGGGTCGAAGCGGACGAATGGGAAACCCGGGCGCTGATACTGCTCCTGTGTGTAAAGCGGAAACGTCGACGGGTCCAGCACCTCGCCCGGGAGCTCGTCGGGGCGCGCCCACACCATGCGCGAGGGATCGGGCATCGATCCGCAGTACCGCTCTATCGTCTCGCCTACCGCCGCGATAACCGCAGCTTCCCGGGTAAGGCCCTTCCCCCACCCGATCGGCATGGTCCTGGCGGGGCCGGAGAGGTCTGGAGCATCGGCAGCGATGGCACTCGCTATGTGCGGCAAGGAAAGACCTGTCGAGGCCGCGGGTTCCAGAAAAACGTTGGTGATGATTCCGGTGCGGGAATCACAGAACAGGGAAAGGGCCTGTGCTGCCAGTTCCTGCTGATCAAGGCCCGCCGCACCCGTCCCCGCAGCCGCGGACAAGACGCCCTTCGGCCCTCCGCAGACCTCGCAACCGGGCACGGCTAAAAACCGGTGTCGGGAGATCTCCAAGCTTTCCTTGTCGAGCACCAGGATCTGGCCCTCAAGAGAGTGGCGGTCTTCCCCCGCAGTGAGAGCGACGGATACTTCCCGTGCCAGCAGGGCACGGATAACAGCATCGCTATCCGCCGCCGCGGTGCTGCCAGGATTATTGAAGCTCTTCCCATTGGCCCGCATACGGCGGTAGCAGCAGCTCCAGCAAGCGCTCCGGCCTGGCACCACGAGAGGCCCGATAATGACTTCGTCGGCTCCGACGATGCAGGTCATGTAAGAGGTGCCCGCATGGTGCGCGGAGTTGGCGAAGTTGAAGATGGCCTCGAGGTCATTCTCGTCGAAAGCGCCGACTGCGAAACCGCGAGGCTTGTCACCTCCGACAATTTCAGCCCGCTCAACTCGTCCGACGCCCGCTGCCGATAGAGCCTCCGCACACATCGTCGAGAGTGGTCCCGCCCCTGTCACGGTGACTGCGGATCTCTGCAAAGACAGGCGCCCATCCTCGCCACAGTGTGGTGCTTGCCCAGAGTTCGGACCTTCACTGACAAAGCCACTGTTGCCGAGGCTGCCAAGGAGGTCATCGAGATCGGAGCTGGAAAGGCCAGTGGACCCAGCCAAGTCGGCAACGCTGTGGGTGCCATCCAACAACGGGAAGAGCGAGTCGACCAGCAGCGCGGCATCGGGACCTTCCAGAAGCATGGCCCCTGTCGAGGAGTAAAGAGCGATCCCCCTGGTGGTCGGGACTCGAACCACCTCGGAACGGAGTTTGGGATGAGCGGGGACAGGAACCACGGTGAAACCTCCTACTATGACGACAGGGGGACCGTGTCCCGCACGACCCCCCTGTTATGTCCTACTGCTTGCTGTCTTTTTGCAGATGGTTACGGGGCTACCTGACGTTTAACTCTTTCGCCGTGGACTGCAGCGTTTTGACCATCGTGTTTACCGATTTCAGTTGCTGGTCCAGGACCTCCAACTGGGTCTCCACGATATGCAGGACTGCAGGAGTCGTGATCCCCTTGAGTATCTCGAAGAAGTGGAGCTTGTCATCTTTACTTCCCAGGAGTTCCATGAGACTTGCCGTGTTCCGTTGAAGATTCGTCACCTTGACCTTCAGAGTCTGGGTATCCACAGGCATAGCTTCCTCCTTTTTACTTCTTGATGGTATACCGGTCGGCTGAAAGTAGCCGCCGGGGCGAAAAAGTCATTATTGTTTCCGTGTGACTGACAGTCGACAGGTCAGGCAGATGCCTCCTGAGGCATCGGCAGATAAGTTTATCTTAAAGTGCGTGCATGGCTACATGTGTAGTAGAAAAATTTTCGAGTTCGGGATTTTTAAAGAGAATGGAAGGAGGCTGAGCCTGAGAAGACAGGAAAGGCGCCAAGCATACGCCAGGCGCCTTGTGAGTTATGTTTGCACGATCCGGATTTATGCCAGCAGATGTTACGCGAAGAACAGGCTGAAGACTATCAACAGCGTCAGCTGGCAGGATGCAACGAGCCAGCCGTTTCTTATCATAGACTTCAGGTCATCGGACTCGGCGAAACCAAGGGAGCTCACCATGTTGGCGCCGGGGAAGACGAAATTATTCACCCTGGTGGCGACCACCAGGGCCAGCGACCAGGCGAGCAGGGAGATGCCGTATCTGGTGAGCAGCGGATTGAACATCTCGTGCAGCAACTTCAGCGTGGCAACGGTGGCGCCGCTGATGCCGAAGGCTCCAAGGAACCCGCCGGTGATGACTATGACCGGCTTCCCTCCATACTCCATCATCGGCTTGATCAGCTTCGAAAGGGCGACAAAGCCGCCGGCCTGCTGAACGAAAACGATGAACGGGTCCAATAACAGGAAGAGCAAAAAGAGCCCGACGTTTCCGGCCATCCCCTTGATCACCAGGTTGAGAATTCCCGTCAGCTTCAATCCCCCCGCGAATCCTGTCACCAGCGAAAGCCCTAGCATGATGACGATTACGAACGAGGTCGGCGCCTTGGCCGCCATGCCGAACAAGACTGCGGCAATGAAACAGCAGATGAACACGACGGTGGCACGGCGGCTTTTCCGTGTCGGCTCGAAAACCTCTATCCCTTCCGGCTCCTGGTAAGGATGAACGTCCTTGGTCCGGGCCTGGATCCTTTGGATCATTATCCAGGTGGCGGTAAAGGTGACCAGGGCGACGGGGCCCGATACGTACAGGAGCATGTCGCTGTAACTGATCTTGGTAAGTCCGAGAAGGGTGATAACGGGCGGGGTGAACGGGCCGAGGATCAGGGCCTCTTCCCCCACCGCCTGAAAAATCACCGCAACCGTGCTGCGCGAGAGTCCGACAGTGGCGGCGATCGGCAGCACGATCGGTGCGATGATGGCGTTGCCTCCGGCCATCGTCCCGAGGAGACCTACTATGACCAGGCAGGCGATCATGATCCCGAACATGGCCTTTTTCTCGGTATCGACCCCGATACTGTAGATGATCCGGTGCACGATGGTGTGGGAAACCTTGGTGGCGCTCAGGACTTCGCCGAGGCCGCGACCAAGCATGATGATCAGGCCGACCAGGGCCAGGAAGGAACTCATACTGTTAGCCAGTGCCGCGGCAAACGAGACAATGGTTTGATGGCTTAAGAGGGCGCCGAGGACGACCGAGATGGCGGTGGCCGACAGAATATCAATGTCGCGGAACACCAGGACAACGTAGACCAGAAGAGGCGTGAGCCCGAGTAATCCCCATAGAAGATCGTGATCGAAAGTCAAAAACTACTCCTTCAACAAATTCTCTCAGTGCTGCAA
>NZ_JBXKJL010000401.1:0-24473 GCF_056994735.1 Geomonas sp. | reverse complement strand
GACCAGGAGTGAGATGGCATACAGAGCCGGCGCCTGGGCACCTGCATGCTTTTCTTCATAGGAGAGGCCGGTCCACTCGTAGCCGATGCCGGCCGGCAGCTCGGCTGCCATCCGCTCCACTTCCGTCATGGCCTCGCCGGTGCTGATCCCCGGAGCAGCCTGTCCCAGGATCTCCACTGCAGGAAACCCGTTGTACCGCTCCAGACGGGGCGAGCCGTATTGCCAACGGGCGGTTGCAAAGGCTGAGAACGGCACCATATCGCCGTTCTTGTTGGTAACGTACCAGCTGTTAATGTCCTCAGGCAGCATCCGGTACTTCGCGTCAGACTGAAGATAGACCTTCTTGACCCTGCCGTTCTGGATGAAGTCGTTGACGTAGGTACTCCCCCAGGCGGTGGCGAGGACGCTGTTGACCTCGTCCAGGGATACGCCCAAGGCTCCTGCCCTGGCATCGTCGATGTCCAGCTTGAACTGGGGCGAGTCATCCTGGCCGTTGGGACGTACCGCGATCAGCTTGGGATTTTTCATGGCCATCCCCAGGAGCTGCTTGCGCGCCTCCATGAGCTTCGCGTGGCCGAGACCGCCGCGGTCCTGCAGCTGGAAGTCGAAGCCGTTGGCCTGCCCGAGCTCAACCACGGCGGGGGGGGAGAAGGCGAAGGCCAGGCCGTCCCTGATCTTGCTGAAGGCTCCCATGGCACGCCCCGCGATGGCGGGGGCCTTCATGTCGGGAGTCGGGCGAAGCTTCCAGTCCTTGAGCTTCACGAAGGCGAGTCCCATGTTCTGGCCGCGCCCGGCGAAGCTGAAGCCGGTCACGGTGATGACCCCCTCCACCGTCTTCTTCTCCTTCTCGTCGAAATACTGCTCGAGCTGGCGGATCACCGCGGTGGTTCTCTCCACGGTGGCCCCGGCGGGGAGCTGGACCTGGCAGATGATGAAGCCCTGGTCCTCGTCCGGCAGGAAGGCGGTGGGGAGCCGCAGGAACAACAGGGCCATGCAGGCCACGATGGCGCCGTAAACCACCAGGTAGCGAACCGGTTTGCCGAAGGAGCGGCCGACGATCCCCTCGTACCTGGTCCTGCCGCCGTCGAAGACCCGGTTGAAGATGCGGAAGAAGCCCTTGAACCACCCATCCTCCCCGGCATGGTGCCCCTTGGCCACCGGCTTGAGGAGTGTCGCGCAGAGCGCCGGGGTCAGGGTCATGGCCACCATGACCGACAGGATCATGGCCGAGACGATGGTGACCGAGAACTGGCGGTAGATGACCCCGGTGGAGCCGCCGAAGAAGGCCATCGGCACGAAGACCGCGGAAAGGACGGTCACGATCCCCCAGAGCGCGGAGGAGATCTGGTCCATCGACTTGATGGTGGCCTCGCGCGGGGAGAGCCCCTCCTCGGTCATGATCCTTTCCACGTTCTCGACCACGACGATGGCGTCGTCGACCAGGAGGCCGATGACGATGACCAGTGCGAACATGGTCAGGGTGTTGATGGAGAAGCCACCTGCCGAGAGGACCCCGAAGGTTCCCAGGAGGACGACCGGCACCGCGATGGTCGGGATAAGGGTGGCGCGGATGTTCTGCAGGAAGAGGAACATGATGGCGAAGACCAGCAGCACCGCCTCGAACAGGGTCTTGACCACCTCCTCGATGGAGATCTTGACGAAGGGGGTGGTGTCGTAGGGGTAGACCACCTTGACGCCGGCCGGGAAGAACTTGGAGAGCTCCTCCATCTTGGCCTTGACCCTGTTGGCGGTATCGAGCGCGTTGGCGCCTGCGGCCAGCCTGATGGCCATGGCGCCTACCGGTTTACCCTTGTAGAAGGACTGGATGTCGTAGTTTTCCGTGCCGATCTTGCACTCGGCCACGTCCTTCAGCTTCACGGTCGAGCCGTCGGGGTTGGTGCGCAGGATGATCTCGCCGAACTGGTCGGTGGTCTGCAGCAGGGTGCGCGCCGTGATGGTGGCATTGAGCTGCTGACCCTGGATCGCCGGTGTGCCGCCGAACTGGCCCGCCGAGACCTGGGCATTCTGGGCCTGGAGCGCCGCGATCACCTCGGCGGTGGCGAGGTGGAAGTTGTTGAGCTTTGCCGGGTTGAGCCAGATGCGCATGGCGTTCTGGGAGCCGAAGACCTGCATCTCGCCCACGCCCTCGAGGCGGCTGACGATATCCTGGACGTTGGAGACCAGGTAGTCGGTAAGGTCGTTGCGGCTTAAGGCGCCGTCCTCGGAAACGATGCCCACCACCATCAGGAAGTTCTTGGTCGACTTGACCACCGAGATCCCGGACTTCTGCACCACCTGGGGGAGGAGCGGGGTGGCCAGCTGCAGCTTGTTCTGCACCTGGACCTGGGCGATGTTGGGGTCGGTCCCCGCCTTGAAGGTCAGGTTGATGGCGACCGCACCCGCGGAGTCGCTGGTGGAGGACATGTAGATCAGGTTGTCGATGCCGTTCAGCTTCTGCTCGACGACCTGGGTCACCGTATCCTGCACCGTCTGGGCCGAGGCGCCCGGGTACATGGCGTTGATGGTGATCTGCGGCGGCGCGATGGGCGGATACTGGGAGACCGGGAGGGTCTTGACCGCCAGCAGGCCGGCCAGCATGATCATGATGGCGATAACCCAGGCGAAGATGGGTCGGTTGATGAAAAAACGAGGCATTTAAAAGCTCCTTATCCGTTGCTTAGAGCGATAAGAGAAGTCGGGAAGTCCCACTTTTTCAAAGGGGCTTTAGGCGGATTTTACCGGTGCCGGATGCAATCCCCCCGTCCCCCCCCTTATCAAGGGGGGGAGGCAGAGGGAGATGGATTAACCGGCTATTTTTTGGCGGTGGTGACCGGCTTGGTGCTGGTGACCGGCTTGGCCGGCGCCACCGGCTGGGCCGGCTGGGCCGGCTGGGCGGCTGTCGCGGGAGGCTGTGCGCCCTCAGGCCTCGGGCCGGTGTAGGCCACGGCCTTCACGGGGGTGCCGGGGCGGGACTTCTGCAGCCCTTCCACGATCACCCGGTCACCTGGCTTCAGCCCCCCTTCCACCAGCCACTTGTCGCCGAGCGCCCTGGAAACCTTGAGGACGCGGGGCTCGACCTTCTCGCCAGCGCCGACCACCAGCGCGGTGGCGTTACCGCCGGGATCGCGGCTCACGCCCTGCTGGGGAACCAGCAGCGCATTCTCCGCCAGGCCCTCTTCGATGACGGCCCTCACGTACATGCCAGGGAGGAGCACCTGCTTCGGGTTGGGGAAGACGCTCCGCAGCGTGACCGAGCCGGTGCTCTGGTCGACGGTGACGTCGGAGAACTTGAGGACCCCGGTAAGGGGATAGGGACTGCCGTCCTCGAGGACCAGCTTGACCCTGGTCTGGCTGTCGCCGGCGTTTTTCACCTTGCCGCTGGCGAGCTGCTGCTTCAGCCGCAGCAATTCCGAGCTCGACTGGGTAACGTCGACATAGACGGTGTCGAGCTTCTGGATGGTGGCCAGGGGCGCCGGCTGGTTCGCGGTAACGAGCGACCCCGTGGTGACGGAGGACTTGCCGATGCGCCCGGAGATGGGAGCGGTGACCCGGGTGTAGGCCAGGTTGATGCGTGCCACCTCGACGGCCGCCTTGGCCGCCTCGATTTCGGCCTCGGCGGTCTTGACCGCCGCTGCCGCTTCGTCGTAATCCTGCTTGCTGACCGCGTTGATGGCCACAAGCTGCTTGAAGCGCTCGGCCTTCAGCCTGATCGGGACCACGCCGGCCTCAGCCTTGCCGAGGGCGGCCCTGGCGCTGTTATAGGCGGCCTGGTAGGTACCGGGGTCGAGCTGGTAGAGCACCTCTCCCGCCTTGACATCGGACCCTTCGGTGAAGAGCCGCTTCTGAACGATGCCGCCTACCTGTGGCCGGACCTCGGCCACCAGGTAGGCGGAAGTGCGCCCCGGAAGCTCGGTGGTCAGCGCCACCTGCTGGGGCTGCACAGCCACCACCCCCACTTCGGGAGGACCCATCGGCGGCGCGGCAGCCGCGGATTTCTGTTTCCCGCAACCGCTGGTCATGAGGCCGGCGGCCAAAACAACCGCGGCGAGGAAGCTGACTCTGTACCTGTTTTGCATTAAACACCTCGTCACTGGAAAGTAACCAAAAAGAAAATTCCCCTGAAGGCCTCCAGGGGGTTAACAAACGTCTTTTATTTCTGCCGGGGGTAGAAACAGACACCTATGATGATGATCCAGGTGACCGCTACCGCGGCAGGAAGCAGTTCGATTATCATCCGCTCCGTCCCGTATTGATTTGATTTCAGCGTTTTACCGCGTTCCAGCAGCCGTCTATGGCCTCATCCAACATGGAGTCATCCAGCTCGAAGAAGCCCAGGTTGTGGTCGCGGCTGATATAGATGAGAGGTCCGAAGGAGAGGGCAAAGAGCATCGGCTTGGGGAGATCCTTGACCTCCTGACGCTCCAGCCCCTCCCGGAAGATGTCATGGCAGAGGTCCTGCGCGTTGCCCAGAAGCTTTTGCTTGCGCACGGCGACCCCGTAGGGGGAGTTGTGGAACTGCTCCAGGAACCGGAACTCCAGTCGGGAGGTGATCCACTGCCCGACCAGGACCCTGGCCACGTGCTTGAATTTCTCCTGCGCCGTTCCCTTCTCGGGAAATCCTTCCAGCGCCTTTTTCAGCAAGCGATCCTCGAGATCGCGGTACGTTTCTGAAATAAGCGCTTCCTTGCCGTCGAAGTAACGGTAGATCGTTCCTGCGGCCACCCCGGCCCGCTCGGCGACCATGGCCATCGGACAGCCGTGAAAGCCGTTCTCGCTGACCAGCTCGAGCGTTGCCTGGATAATCGCTGCCCTTTTCTCGCTGCAATCCATCATCCCCACCCCACTGAATGAACGTTCATTCTGATTTATACCTTTCACCCGGCGCTGTCAACCACTAAACCATGAGAAAAGGTCAAGAAACCGGCGAACAGTGCCGGGAGAGGACTCGGCTCGGCGGTGCCGGGGCATCCCGAGAGGAGTTCCCCCCTACGCAGATCCTGATGTATCCCCCGCCCTCCGGGAGAGGGGGTGAGGGATCCAGCCTCGCCAGGAGCAGGCCCGTCCCGAGCCGAGTCCAGGGAGAAAGGCATGGCAATTTAAATTGAAAGACGTTAATTCGCATGGTATTCTGCGCCGGCTACGCTTCCGCCAGCTTCCAAAACTGTCATTCCCGATGCGATTCTGATCGGGAATCCAGCTCCTAAACGACGTGAAATCTGGATCCCCGATAAGGGCATTCGGGGATGACAATCTCATAGCGGAAGATCAGCGCTAATTAGTTACATAGCTCATAGCTGACGGAGAACGGTTTCCGATAAAAATTGTCACGAGGTCTCAATAATGAACAAGCATTTTATGATGGGGCTCATCCTGGCCTGCGGTGTCGCATCGAACGCCTACGGCAGGGCAAACCATACGTTCATCAAAGGTCCGTTCAGGAGCGGGCCGGAGGTGACCAGGACCTGCATGCAGTGCCACCAGCAGGACACCAAGGACTTCATGAACACCGTGCACTGGAACTGGTCCAAGAAGCAGTCGATCAATGGCAAGACCATGGATTACGGCAAAAAGAACGCGCTGAATAATTTTGGCGGGGCGCTCCCTTCCAACTGGCCGGGATGCACAAACTGCCATGCCGGCTACGGCTGGGCGGATGGCGACTTCGACTTCAGCAAGGCCGAGAACATCGACTGTCTCGTCTGCCACGAAACCACCGGCACCTACAAGAAGTTCCCTTCGGCGGCGGGACATCCTGTCTATCCGGGTGAGGCCAAAGAGTCACCGAAGGGGAAGGTGTGGGAGCCGGTCGACCTGGTGGCAGTGGCACGGTCGGTCGAGAGGCCGACGCGGGCGGCCTGTGGATCCTGCCATTTCTATGGCGGCGGGGGTGACGGCGTCAAGCATGGGGACCTCGATTCGTCGCTGGTCAATCCGGCTCCCGACATCGACATCCACATGGGCGGCAAGAAGATGACCTGCGAATCGTGCCACAAGGCGCCCAAGCACGATGTCAGGGGTGAAGCCATCTCCGTGTCCGTTAGCTCCGGCCCCCGCGCCATGGGCTGCATGGACTGCCACAAAGGGAACATCCACAAGAGCGCGGCGCTGAACATGCACATCAGGAGAGTGGCCTGCCAGACCTGCCATATCCCGACCTTCGCCAAAGCGATCCCCACCCTGACCTCCTGGGACTGGTCCACGGCAGGGAAGGACCTGAAGCCGGAAGAGATCAAGAAGGACAGCAACGGCCAAATCCTGTACGACAAGGCGAAGGGCAACCTCACCTGGGGCAAGGACCTTGTGCCGACCTACGCCTGGTACAACGGCTCGATCGACCGGGTCATGATCGGAGACAGGATCGATCCGACGAAAGAGGTCAAGCTTTCCGCCCCAAGGGGTGAGCGAAAGGACCCCAACGCCAGGATCTTCCCGTTCAAGGTCATGAAAGGCAAGCAGCCGTACGACGCGGAGAACATGACGGTTGCAGTCGTCAACACCTTCAGTCCCTACACCAGCCACACCGGCAAATATGACTGGAACAAGGCCATCGAGACCGGCATGAAGGCCGCGGGGCAGCCATACAGCGGCAAGCACGGCTGGATCGAGACCTCCATGGTCTGGTCCTTAAACCACATGGTGGCGCCGAAGGAGAAGGCCCTGAACTGCTTCGATTGCCACATCGAGAAAGGAAGGCTGGACTGGAACTCGCTTGGGTACCATAAGGATCCCCGGTAGATGAAAACCACACGGGGAAGTGACGGAGAGATAAATTTCGTGGAGGCAAAAGAGATACTGGAGAAGGGTGAGTATGGAGTCTTATCGACAGTTGATCAAGACGGGCAGCCTTATGGCGTTCCCGGCGGCTCCTCGTCTTTCCCCTTGGCGGGAAGTTCGATCGAGAATTCCGCCCCTTCGGCCGAGTTTCGCACCGTGAGCTGCCCCCCCATATTCTTCTCCACAATCATCTTCGACATGTAGAGACCGATGCCGGTCCCCTGCGACTTGAACTTGGTCGTGAAATAGGGATCGAAGATGTTGTCGATGATCTCGTCCGGAATCCCGCCGCCGTTATCCCCGATGGTGATGATGTTCCTGCCGTCCTGGGTGGAACAGCATATCGCCACTGCCGGGTCCGGCGTCCCCCGCTCAAGGAGCACGTCCCTTGCATTGTTCAGGAGGTTAAGGATGACCTGGGAGAATTCGACGTCCAATCCTATGATGGGAAGGGCTCCCTCGTTATCGAGACAGATCACGATCCCGCTCTGCTCATAGCTCGCCCGTACCAGCGACACGGACTTCTCCACGATCTCATAGGGATCGAACTCCCTGCGTTCACCGGAGATGAAAAAGCCCTGGAAGACGTTGATGGTTTTCGACATGTAGGTGATGAGTTCCATGCATTTGTTGGCGCAGGTGGCGAACGATTCCTCGTCCGCAGTACCCTGTCTGCAATCGTGAAGCGTCCCCTGCAGCAACAGGGCGACGGTGTTAAGCGGCTGACGCCACTGGTGGGCGATGTTGCTCAGAAGCTCACCTATGGCGGCAAGCCGCGCGTTATGGAAGAGGATGCGGTCCTTTTGCACGTTCTTCTCGACCTCCTCGGCCACCCGCTCCTCGAGCTCCTTGTTAAGAGCTTCCAACTCGGCCCGTTTTACCGCCAGCGCCTCTTCGGCCAACCTCCTTTCCGCCACCTCCTTCTGCAGCTCCGTGTTGGTCCTCGCCAGCGCCTCGGTCCGCTCCTCGACCCGTTTTTCCAGGAGATCCTTGCCATCCCGCAACTCCTTGGTGAGGTAACGGTTCCGCAGGTGAACTTCCACCCGGGCGAGGACCTCTTCCCGCTGCAGCGGCTTCGTGACGTAATCGACCGCCCCGACCTTGAAGCCCATAACCTTTTGATCGATCTCCGATAACGCGGTCATGAAGATCACCGGAATCTCCCGGGTCTCTTCACGGCTTTTCAACCTGCGGCAGGTTTCGAAGCCGTCGATGCCGGGCATCATCACATCCAGCAGGATCAGGTCGGGTCTGGTCAGCAGGGACCTGCTGATGCCGCTCTTGCCATCCTCGGCGACGAAGATGGTATAGTCGCACTCCTCCAGCATGGTCGAGACGATGGCGAGATTGTTGGAGTCGTCATCGATGATGAGAATGGAGGCATTATGGAGGCTGCCGGTTTGACGGTCGTCGTCAGTGGTCATATGTCTTCTTCTCTTTTGTACAACAGGACGGGAACTCGTTCTTCCGTGACGAAAAGCGGGGAGTTACGCATCCGGCTTCTTTGGCAAATACTGCTTCACCAGGGCGGTGATGGCCTTCGACTTGAAGGTTGCCGCCAGTTCCCGGACCTCTCCGGCAAACCGGTGACACCCCGGCTCACTCCGCATCACATTCTCCGCCCAGGTCCGGATCCGCTTCATATCTCCCAGCATGGCTAAATTCGACAATTCTTGCAACATCTCCGTTGGCGGCACTTCGTCCTCCCGGTACTGACCCTTGGCCGCCGAGATCTCCGGGATCGGAACTGCAGGTGGCGCCTCCGGCAAGGCCGCATCGCCTTCGCCTACCGCGGTCAGGGGGATTTCGACCCGGAAGGTGCTCCCCTTGCCCGGCTCGCTCTCCACCTCCATCTTGCCGTGCATCAATGTTACCAGATGCCTGGCTATGGTCAGCCCCAGGCCGGTCCCTTCCGTCACCTGCCCTTCCCGCACCAGTTGGGTAAAGGGCTCGAAGATGGCTTCCAGCTTGTCGGGGGCGATTCCGATGCCGGTATCCGCGACCTCGCATCTGAAGAGGCCGCTCCGGTAACCGGTGACTGCGGTGACGCCGCCGGAACGCGTGAACCTGACGGCATTGTCCAGCAGGCTCAAAAGGACCTGCTGGAGCTTGACCTGATCCCCCCTGACGTAGGTGGGAAAGGCATCGCCATCCCGGGAGGTGAAGGCGAGTCCCTTCTGCTCCGCGTTGATCATGGCGATATTGAACACCCGGCGCAGCAGGAGGGGTAGATCAAAGGAAATCTCCTCGAGCTCCATCCGCTCGCTTTCGAGCTTGCCCATATCCAGCACACCGTTGATCAGGGTCAGCAGGTGCTCCCCGCTCGTGCGCAGCACTTCCAGATGATTGCGCTGGGTTTCGTTCAGATTCTCGTCGCGCAGCAGGATCTGGGTGTACCCCATGATGGCGTTGAGCGGCGTGCGCAGCTCGTGGCTCATGCTGGAGATGAAGGCGCTCTTCGCCTTGTTCGCGGCCTCAGCCTCCTCCTTGGCCTTCAACAGTTCCGCTTCGGCCTTCTTGCGCTTGGTAATGTCCCTATTGGTACCCCGCTTGCCGAGGAAGTTTCCCGCCTCGTCGTAAACCGGGGCGCAGACGTGGCTGAGCCACCGGACGCTCCCGTCAGCGGTGATGATGCGATACTCCATTTCGAAAATAGGATAGGGCTTTCCGCTCAGAGTGTCGACGTGGTGTGCTTCAAAAGCGGGGAGGTCGTCCTTCTCGACGATCCGCAGCATCAGGGATGGATCGGCCACGAAGTCGGCAGGGGTATAGCCGGTGATTCTTTCACAGGATGGGGAGGAATAGACGTATTCTCCCTCCTGGTTTCTCCAGAACTCCCAGTCATAGGTGTTGTCGGCGACGATGCGGTACTTGGTCTCCGAGGCCCGGAGTTTCCCGATGTATCCGGAGATCTGCGCGGTCATGGTGTTGAAGGCCTGCACCAAGGCGCCGATTTCGTTGCCACCGGCAATGCCGGCGATGGGCGCCGTGTCCATTTTCCCCTCGGCGATCTCGTTGGCGACCCCGGCCACCCTCCGCAGGGGGACGGCGATGCTCCGGGCGATCAGCAGGCTGAACAGCAAAGTGACGGCAGCCGTGCCGAAGCAGATGGCCAGCAGCCAGACCACCGTGCGGTTGACGCTGCGAGCCACCTCTTCTTCATCGAGCCTGGCGTGATCGGTAGCGATCAGGACCGCCTGTCCCACCAGCGCGCGGTGGGCCTCGAATACCGGTTCCAGTTCCGCATGCAGGATGGTGGCGGCCTTGTGCACCGAGCCGGCTTTAACGGCAGGAAGGAACCGCTGGTCCCTTGCCTGATGAAATTCCCTAACCCGTCCATTGGACTCTCTCAGCGTCCGCTTGAGTTCCCCCTCCGGCAACTGCCGCATCCACAGGGCGTATCGCTTTTCGTACGCGCTGCTCAGTTCGGCAGCCTTATCGGCCAGGGGGGCGATGATCCGTCCATCGCCGCCTTCTTCGGCGGCATCCAGGATGGCCAGCACGTTCATGTACGACTCGATTATGTACAGCGGCGGGGGAAGGATGTCCTGGATCACCTCATGGTTCTGCGCGATGCGGGCATAGAAGGGCCCGTTGACTTTGACCCTGTTCAGGCTGCTGAAGGCAAAGAGGCCGAACAGGCCGAAGCCGACCAGGAATACGGCCACCAGGATGGCGAGTTTGATGCCGATTCTCAGATCGGTGAATCTGGTCATGGTGCGCTGCCTCCGTAAACGCAGATAGATGAGCCCGCCCCCACCCCGGCCGTCTCTTCAAAGGCGGGGTTAAGAGGGCTTGGGCGAAAGAATCTCTCTCACCTTGGTGAGGAGCAGACGGGGCGTCACCGGCTTGGAGAGAAACGGGTCCTGCGCCTCGAGGATTCCCTTCTTGGCGATCACGTCCGCGGTGTAGCCGCTTACGTACAGCACCGGAATCCCCTCGTGAAGCGCGCTCGCGTCCCGGTACACAGCCTTCCCGTCTTTCCTGGGCATTACCACGTCCAGTATCAGCAACTGGACCCGGTCCCTTTCGGCGGCGAATTTGGCCACCGCATCCTCCCCGTCGACCGCGGTGATCACGGTGTAGCCATGCTCCTGGAGGAGGCGGGTCATGGAATCCCTGGCATCGGGGTTGTCCTCGGCAACGAGAACGGTCTCGGTGCCTCTCGGGAGAGGACCAAGCTCCGCCACCTCGGCACCTTCCGCCGCCTTCTGCATCAGGCTGAGATAAATCTTGAAAGTGGTTCCCTTTCCCGGCTCGCTCTCGACCCTGATCTCACCGTTATGCTGGCTGATGATCCCGTAGACGATGGAGAGCCCCAGCCCCGTCCCCTTGCCGATATCCTTGGTGGTGAAAAAGGGATCGAAGATCCTCTCCCTGGTCATCTCATCCATCCCCTGGCCGGTATCGGTGACGGAGAGTACCGCGCAGGGGCCGGGTGGCGGATGCTCGGCCGAGGCCTCTTCGGCTGCCTCCACCCGCTCGGTCCTGATGGTCAGCACTCCCCCGTCGGGCATGGCATCGCGGGCATTGGCAGCCAGATTCATCAGTACCTGCTCCATCTGCCCGGTGTCGGCCAGGACCACCAATTCCTCGTCACTGAGCACGGTCCTGAACTCCACGTCCTCCCCGATGATCCTCAAGAGGAGCTTGTCGATCCTCTTCACGATCTCGTTCAGGTTCTCCGGCTTGGGGCTGATGGGCTGCTTCCGGCTGAAGGTCAGCAGGCTTTTGGTCAGGTTGGCTGCCCTTTCCGAGGCGGCCAGAATGTCGTCGGCGTAGCTGGTGAGCGGGTTCCCCTCCCCCATCCGCAGCTTCAGCAGGGTGGCATAACCGATGATGCCGGTAAGTATGTTGTTGAAGTCGTGGGCGACCCCCCCGGCGAGGGTGCCGACGGCTTCCATCTTCTGTGCCTGCCTCAACTGCTCCTCGAGCTTCTTGCGCTCGGTCACGTCCCGGACCGATTCGATGGCGCCGACCACCCTGCCTTCGGAATCGCACAAGGGGGCGGCGATACCGAACATGTAGGCCTCGCCGTGCCGCATGTTCCTGGTGAAGCTCTCGCCGGTGACTATGCCGTGCTCGATCTTGAGATAGGGGTAGAGCCGCTCGATTTCCGGGGAGGGGTTCAGCACCAGGTCTATCAGGGTGGGACGCCGCTCGCCGTAGAAGGGTATGGCGTACTCGCGGTTGCCCTTGCCCAGCATCTCCTCCGCCTTCCAACCGGTGAAGTGCTCCGCCATCAGGTTCCAGATGATGATCTCTCCCTCGATATTGGTGGCGAAGGTGGCGTCGGGAAGGAAGTTGATGATTTCCACCAACCGCCGCTCGGAGTCCCTCAGCTCGGCGGTCCGCGACTCGACCCGCTTCTCCAGCGACTCGTTTGCCTCCCTGAGCCTCCGCGTCAGCTCCCGGATCTGCAGGTGCACGCTGACCCGGGCCAGCACCTCCTCCCGCTGGAAAGGCTTGGTGATGTAATCGACCGCTCCCGCTTCGAACCCCTTGACCTTGTGTTCGGTTTCCGCCAGGGCCGTCATGAAGATCACCGGGATCTCCCTGGTCCTATCGTCCGCCTTCAGGCGCCGGCAGGTCTCGTACCCGTCGATCCCGGGCATGAGCACATCGAGGAGGATCAGGTCCGGACGGGCGTAGATGGCGCGGCTCACTCCGCTCAGGCCGTCCTCGGCCACCAGGATGGTGAAGTCGCACCCCTTGAGATGATCGGAGACGATGGCCAGGTTGTTGGAATCGTCGTCGATGACCAGGATGGTCGGTGTCCGCGCCTCACTGTCTCTTTCTGCGGGGGCTGCTGTCATCGTGGCTCTCTCATGTGTTGTTCCACCAGCTCCACCAGGGCTCGGGCCTTGTACCTGGCGGCCAGATCGCGCAGCTTTCCTGCGAAGGGGGCATAGCGGGGCTCCCGCTCTTCCAGCCCCGCGGCCCAGGCCTGTATCTTCTGCATGTTCCCCATTACCGCCAGCTCGTGCAGTTCGGCAAGCTCCTCCGGCGGCGGCGCCTCTACCGGTTCATCCGGCTCGGGGGGCTCCGCACTCCCCGTCCCGGGCCCAACACCGGCGGAGTATTCCCATACGATCCCCAACCGCTCACGCATCTTATCAAGCAGCAGGTCGTGGCTGATCGGTTTTACCAGGAAGGCGTCACAGGCGGCAGCGAAGGCCTCCTTGCGGGGAGTGCCGGAGACCATGGCCGAGGTGCCGATGATGCAGGTACCTTGCAGTTCCGGATGCCGCCTGATTTCCTGGACCGCATCCAGCCCGTCGAGCTCCGGCATAACCAGGTCGAGCACCACCAGGTCCGGCCGCCGCGCCAGCGCCTGGCTGACGGCTTCGCGCCCGTCGCCGGCGGTGAAAAGCTCGAAGCCGAGCGGCTCCAGCAGCGAAACGAGCATCGAGGTGTTGGTGACGTTGTCGTCGGCCACGAGGATGCGTTTCCGGGGCCCCTGGTAGCCGGTTATCGTCCGCGGCAAGGCCTCCCCGCACGCCACGCTCCCTGAAACCACCGGCAGGGGGAGCTCCACCCGGAAGGTGGTTCCCTTCCCCGGCTCGCTCACCACAGTGAGTTTACCCTGCATCAACTCTACCAGCCGCTTGGTGATGCTCAGACCGAGGCCGGTCCCCTCCCGCACCTGTCCCGCTCCGGCCAGTTGGGTGAAGGGCTCGAAGATGGCCTCCAGCTTGTCGGCCGCTATGCCGATCCCGGTATCGGCTACTTCAGCATCGAAGAGCCCGGAATCACCGGCATGTGCCACCCTCATCACCACCTGGCCATGCCGCGTGTACTTGACCGCATTCGAGAGGATATTGAGCAGAACCTGCTTGAACTTACGGGCATCCCCCCGCACGTACTTCGGCAGGGCGCCCTTCTCCTCGTACTGGAAGGCGAGACTCTTTTCCTCCGCCTTGATCCTGGCGATCTCGAAGACCTGCCTGAGCATGACGCAGAGGTCGAAGGACGATTCCTCCAACTCCATCCGCTGCGCCTCGATCTTGCTCATGTCCAGTATGTCGTTGATGAGCAGCAGGAGATGCTCTCCGCTGGCCCGCATGGTCTCCAGCTGCTGACGCTGGATGTCGGTCAGATTCTCCTGGCGCTTTAGGATCTGGGCGTAGCCGAGGATGGCGTTCAGCGGGGTGCGGAGCTCGTGGCTCATGCTGGAGAGGAAGGCGCTCTTGGCCTGGCTGGCGACCTCCGCCCGCTCCTTGGCCACCGTCAGCTCGGCGGTCCGCTCCCTCACCAGCTCCTCCAGCCTGTCACGGTGCTTCTTGACCTCCTCTTCAGCCTCCCTGCGCTCGGTGATATCCCGCACCGACTCGATCACCGCGGTCAGCCTCCCTTCCGCGTCGTACAGGGGAGCGGCCATGATCACCACGTATCCGCTCCCGCGCTTCACACTTCGGGTGGGGCTTTCGTCGATCAACACCCTGCCATCCCGAGTGACGTTCGGGTACAGCCGCTGCACCTCTTCCGTGGGGTTGAGCACCAGGTCCACCAGCAGGGGGCGCCTGTAACCGAAGAAGGGGATGGAATATTCCTGGTCCCCCTTCCCCAGCATATCCTCCGCATCGACCCCGGTGACCTCCTCCGCGGCCCGGTTCCAGATTATGATCCGCCCGTCAGCGTCGACTACGAAGGTGGCATCGGGGAGGAACTCGATGATGTCGGCGAAACGTCTTTCCGAGTCCTTGAGCGCCTCCTCCGCCTTCCTGCGCTCCTCGATCTCCCGGTCCCGCTCCCGTACCTTCTCCTCCAGCTCCCGGGCCTGGGTCGTCAGCAGCTTTTCCCTCTCCTGATGGTAGTCGATCTTCGCCTTCAGCTCTGCCGGGGTCAGCTTGAGTTCGGCAATGATGTCGGCATAGAGCGCCCTCAAGGCCTTTTCTTCCCCGGCGGTGATGATGCCCGATTTACCCAGCGCCTTATGGGCAGCGGCGGCCCCGATGGAACTGGCCAGCCGCACCTCGGCCTCATGGGCGAGCTGAGCGAGTTCCGGCAGGGTCATCTTCGCGCTCGCGCCGGCTCCCGACCTCGCCAGGACCCCCCCTATGATGGCGGCCGACTTTTCCTCCGGGAAATACTGCGAGAAGAGCTCCTGCAACCCCGCCTTCTTTTCCGCCAGAGGAACGGTGGCCTCGCCTACCAGGGGAGGGGCTATGGAGCCCCCAGCAAAGGCCTCTACGAAGTCCTGGGCCAGTTCACGCTCGCGTTGCCGCTGCACGAAGTAAAGGGAGCCGATCACATAGAGGCCGACATTGAAGAGGAGAGTGAAGAAGACGGCATGGCTTATGGTATCCAGGCCGCTCACCCCGAGAAGGTGCTCGGGGCGCAGCATCGTGAGCCCCCAGGGGCCGTGCTCCAAAAGATCCGCCGACAGTAGCCCGCTGCGGACGAAAGAGGGGACGATCAGGGTATACCCCCAGAGGAGAAAACCGCTTCCCATCCCCATCAGGGCGCCTGCCGCATTCCCCCTCTTCCAGAAGAGCCCCCCGATCAGGGAAGGGGCAACCTGCAGCACGGCCGCGAAGGCGATCAGCCCTATATTGAGCAGGAAGAAGTAGCTGCCGACCTCCCGCTGGAACCAGTAGCCGGCCAGAACCAGCAGCGTCACGGTGCCCCACCGGCACTGGAGGAGATAGCGCTTCATGAATGCCAGGAACGGCACCGAGTCGATCACCGGCAGGAGCAGATGGTTTGTGACCATGATGGAAACGGTCATCGAAGTGACCATGACCATTCCTGTCGCCGCGGCGAAGCCTCCGACGAAAACCACCAACGCCAGCAAGGTCTCCCCGAAAGCAAGGGGCAGGATGATGGCATAACTGTCGGCCAGGGAGGAAGGTATCCCGGTCAAGAGCCCGGCTATGGTAATGGGGACCACGAAGATGTTGATGAGGAGCATATACAGCGGCAAAAGCCACATCGCGGTCCGGATGTGCCGGGGCTGGAAGTTCTCGATGACCTCGAGGTGAAACTGGCTCGGGAGGAACATTATCGCCGACATCGAGAGGATGAGGTAGCTGAACCACATGAGGTAAAACGACGGGGTGGTCTGGAGTCGGTCGATCGGCAACGAGACGGGGTTGGCGGCGAAGCGCTGGAAAAGGTCGCCGAAGCCGCCGAAAAAGCCGTAGGTCACGTAGAGGCCGAGCGCCAGGAAGGCTGCCAGCTTGACGAGACCCGCCGCAGTCATGGCTACCACCATCCCCTGATGCCGGGCCGTCGGCGCCAGTCTCCTGACTCCCAGGACCACCGTCGCGACGATGATCAGTGCCGCGAAAATGAGCCCCGTGTCGACCCGCGGGGATGCCGATCCGTTGAAATGCGTGACGGCTGCCAGGGCGGCAGTAATCCCCTTCAGCTGAAGGGCGAAGTACGGCACCAGACCGAAGAGGCAAATCACCGTCACCAGGGCGGCCACCGAGTTGGACTTGTTGTAGCGCAGGGAGATGAAGTCGGCGATGCTGGTGATCCGGAAGGCATTCTTTATCCGCACCATCTTCCGCAAAAGGACCCACCACAGCATGATCGCCAGCGTGGGGCCGAGGTAGATGGGAAGAAAGAGCATGCCGGTGGAGGCCGCCCTCCCCACATTCCCGTAGAAGGTCCAGGCCGTATGGTAAATGGTGAGCGAGAGGGCATAGATGAAGGGATTGTTGGCGATCTCCCTTCCCGCGGCGGCCTTACGCTCCGTCCAGAGGGCAACAGCCAGGATGAACGCCACGTAGATAAAGCAGGCCGCTATCATGACGCTCGGAGAGGCCACTCAGTACCTCCCCTGGTCATCTTCGCCGCGGTCGGAGTCGAGTCTTCTCTGGATCAGGAATAGGAGGAGGATGAAGAGTGCCCACAGCAAGAAGAGGTAGATGAAGATGCCGGACAAGCCGCTCCGGGCCGAGATGGCCAGGAAAGGCCAGTTGATCAGCATGAAGAAGAGGAAAAACAAAAAGAGCTGAAATTCGCCCTGCCGCAGCAGTCGTCCCAGTCTGTCCATTACCACCTGTCCTTTATAACTGCCTGCCGTCACAGATATTATATAGGAGAAAGGAGGTAGCGCCAATGTAACGATTCGGATCTCTCGCCGCGGCGGAAAAGATCTGCTACGGCGCTGGGCGACTTTCGGTCGTGGCTCACACTTTTGCGGATACGCCCCGGGACGGCGGATTGGCTGTGACGGCAGCGGATCTGTCACAACCAACCCGAGATCAAGTCATGGCGCGGCTACAACTTGACCTTTGAGGTGAAACATCAGAAGGAGCCTTTGCTATGACAGTTCCCGGATGAAACAGAAGGGAGGCCGTTCGCGCTTGAGCTTATAGCAGCACGTCCTGCATAAATCCCCCTCCGCGATCCAGGCTCCGGCAGGCAGGGATCAGCGATAGAGGACGCCGCCCATGATGGCGCCGGCCAGGATGATGAAGGCGGGGTTGATCTTGGAACAGGTGAGGAGGGCGAAGACGGCCATGACGATGAGCACCTTATCCCAGCCCACGGCGAGGACCGATCCCCACCCCTGCTTGTTGGCGCCGAAGACCGTTACCGCCATGTCATAGGCGGTCCAAGCGAGGAGGCCCACGACCACCGGCCGGACCACCTTGAGCATGGCCTTGATGAGGTCGCTATCCTTGATCTTGAAGAAGTAGACCACCATCAGCAGCATCAGCAGCGTGGTGGGGAGAACGGTGCCCGCCGCCGCAGCGACGGCCCCCGGGATGCCCGCCAGCTTATACCCTACGTAGGCTGAGACCTGGGGGGCGATAGGTCCCGGCAGCGCATTCCCGACGGCCACCGCATCGGCGAACTCGCCGGGGGTCACCCACGGCACCGGCTGGGTCGCCCCCGGCGGCATCCACGTTGCCGCCGTGCTTTCCCGCTGCATCAGGGCGAGCGAGGCGGGCCCGCCTCCCCACGAAAAAAGAGCCACCCGACTGTAGAGAACGAAGATCTTCCAAATCAGCACTTCCCGAACCTCCTGCTTCGACCGGTCTCACTGCTCCCTCACCACCGGGGTGAAATGGCAATGATCCTACCACGACAGGCACAGGTGCGCACACTTTTTTCCGCCGCAGAGTCTCTTTCCGCACCAGCCGGCTGTGCCGTCAGGAGCGCCCTTCCGGGCGCGAACAGCCGCCGGGCACGAGGCGCTCCCAAACCGCCGGAGGCTCCCCCCCATGCGGCCAAAGGATCACCTCATGACGACATTGCTGAGGGTAACCTTCCCGTTTTTGACCCGCAGCGTCCCGTGAATCTTCGTCGCTCCCACCATGAACAGGTAGGGGAAGTCATAGCCCCCGCCGATCCTCACCGAGATGTTGCGGCTGAAGACCGGGCTCTCGGTCAGATACCCCGACCAGATCTTGATCAAGGCGCCGTCGGCTGCGCTGTCATACTCCGGCTGGATGGCAGTCGGCTGTGGATTGCCCACGAGAAGGTAGCTGCTCTTCGTTTTCGTGTTGGATCCGCCGGGTCCGGTGGCGGTGAGTGTGACGGTGTAACTTCCCGGATTACCGTAGAGGTGCACAGGGTTTTGCACTGCGCTGGTCGCGGAGTCGCCGAAATCCCAGATCCACGAGGTGGCCCCGGTGGAGAGGTCGCTGAAGTTTACACTCAAGGGCGCCGCCCCGCTGGTCGCCGAAACGGTGAAATCGGCCGCCGGGACAGCCGGGGTGCCGACGGTGTAGGTCTCGGTCTTGATCGCCCCCCTGTTCCCGGAGCCGTCCTTGGCGAAGTATCTCAGGGTGGTGGAGCCGGAGATGGTGAGGGGCGCGCTGTAGACCGCGGAAGCGGTGGTCGGGAGCGAGCCGTCGGTGGTGTAGTAGATGGTGGCCGCCTCGTCCGCGGCGAGCGTCACCGTCTGGGAGGATGCGTAGATGCCCCCTGGCGGCGTTGCGGTTGTGGTCGGGGCAACCTTGTCGAAGGTCACCTGTATGGGCGTGGTATGGGTGTTGTACGTTGTATAGCCGAGTTCCAAGTCGAAGTTGTTTCCCCACCCCCAGATGGAGCCGTCACCCTTCAGTGCCAGGACGTGGTCATATCCCGCCGCAACGCTGACCGCGCCTGCGAGCCCGTGCACCGGGGCCGGAGTCGGCCGGTTGATCATGGTCCCGTCGCCGAGTTGCCCCCGGTTGTTTTCCCCCCAGGTCAGCACCGTGCCGTCCGCCTTGAGGACCGCGGTAAATGCCGACCCGGCGGCGATAGCAACGACGCCTGAGACGCCGGGGACCTGGAAGGGGGCCCCGCACGTAATGGTGGTCCCGTCACCGATCTGGCCGACCCAGTTGCCCCCCCAGGTCCAGACCGTGCCGTCGGCCTTCAGAGCCACCGAATGATAGATTCCCGCGGCGACCGCTACCACGTCCGAGAGGCCGACTACCTGGACGGGGGTCTTGCGGTTGGTCGTTGTTCCGTCACCGAGCGACTTGTAATAGTTGTAGCCCCAAGCCCACACGGTGCCGTCGGCCCTGAGGGCAAGTGAGTGGTAGCTTCCGGTGGCGATGGCGCGTACATCGGACAAGCCGACCACCTGGACAGGGGTCAGCCTCCGGCCGGTAGTCCCGTCGCCGAGCTGGCCATATCCATTATCCCCCCACGACCACACGGTGCCGTCGTTGCGAAGGGCGGTGGAGTTATTCCCCCCAGCCGCGACAGCAGCAATGTCTGACAGCCCCGCAACCTGTACCGGAGTATTGCGCTGGGTGGTGGTGCCGTCGCCGAGCTGTCCCGAATCATTGCTTCCCCATGCCAGGACGGTACCGTCGGGCTTGAGAGCCAGGGTGAAGACGGCGTAGGCTCCGGTAGCCATTGAGGCCACGCCCTCGAGGGCAGGGATCCGGGTGGGGGTATTGTGGGTGGTCGTGAGGCCGTCACCCATCTGCCCGGAATAGCTGGTGCCCCACATCCAGGCCACGCCGTCAAGGACCGCTCCGCTGAACCTGTGCCCCGCTAGTATGGAGTTAGCCGAGGGATCCTTCTCGAATTGGGCGGAGACCATCCGGTCCCCGTTCATGGCCACGGTGCAGCTTCCGCTACCGGAGCAGACCCCGCCCCACCCCTTGAAGAGCGATCCGGTGTCCGGTATGGCGGTCAGCGTCACCGTGGTCCCCGCGTCGTACACGGGACCGCACCCCGTTCGGCAGCTCCCCCCTGGGGTGAAGCTCACCTTGCCGCTCCCCATGCCGACCACGCTGTAGTTGAGGGTTACCGGGACGCTGCCTATGAAGAACTGTCCTCCCGCTGCGCCGTTGTTGGTCTCGCTCGTTTCGGCGATGTTGTTTCCCGGATCGGCCAGCACCGTAAGGTAGTAGAGACCGGCAGGGGTTCCCGCCGGCACCGGGACCGTCCCGGTGAGCGTCACCTCGCTTCCCGGGGGGATGCTTCCGGCCTGGAGCACCGTTATCTGGTAGTCATCCGGTGAGGCTGCGGCATCCCCGGAAAAGTAGAGGCCGACAGCCGGCGAGACCGGATCCCCGCTTTCATTCCTCACCACGATGTTGTACGAGACGCTCCCTCCACTCACGCTCCCGGTGAACGAGGCGATCGACAGGTCCGGCCCCAGGACCACGTTCCCCACCTTGGAGTTATTGGTCTTGTCGCTCTCGTTGTTGTCGTTTTTGATGTCCGCGATGGCGGTGATGTAGTAGGTCCCGGGTGCCAGGTCGGCAGGGATCGGTACGCTGCCGGTAAAGACTCCTTCGCTTTGCCCCGGGAAATACCGGCCGGGGTCGGTGATGGCGCTGAAGGAGGTCAGCAGGTAATCGGACGTCGAGGCTACGGGAGTCCTGGAGAGGTAGACGCCGGTGGTGGAATATCTCGCGTCGCTATTGCCGATGTTTCTCTCGGTCACCGAGTAGTTGATGTTTCCCCCGGAAACCGACCCCGATACCGCGGCGATGGTCAGGTCGCGGCTGACCGTGTAGATGTCGGCTCCGACGAGGTTGTTGTTCGTGGTGTCGATTTCCTTGATGGCGTGGTCGTAGTTGGCAACGGCTATGAGGTGGTAGGTCCCGCAGGGGACATTGGGGGCCAGCACTATGCTGTAGTAGCTATGGGATTTCTCCGTACCGCCCGGGATTGGGCCCATATCCATCACATTGATCACGACATCGTCGCTCGACAGCACCTCGTCCTTGGAGAAGTACAGTGCCGCGTAAGGACCGCCGTTCCCGGTCCCGAGGTTTTTCGTCTTCACGGTGTACGAGAACTCGCCGCTGGTGATCTGGCTCATGGAAACCGAGCTGACGGTGAAGTCGTATACGGCTGGAGCATCCTGAAACCTGGCGGTGATGATATCGTTGTCGGTCCCGTTGGTGCGGTACCCGGTGATGGTAAAGCCCTTGTCGTCGGCGGCAATCCCCAATGCCGAACCGACGACACCCTGGTCCAGCCGTTGAAACCACATTGCCTTGCCCAGCGAGTCAAAAGCCGTTATCGACGAGCCGAGAATCCACCCCGCCCCCTTCCCCGCCAGTAACACGTAGTCACCTGCAGAGGTGAGCGTTTCGGGGACACCGGAAAAATCGCCTAACTCCCAGGCCAGGGTGCCGTCTGAGCGGTATTTCTTGAATTCTTTGGCGCCGAGCGTCTCGAGCCCGTTGAAAAGGACGTATAGATCCCCAGCCCGATCGACCGCCAGCGAGGAGGCGAAGCAGTCTCCCCACTGGCCGTAGGTCGTTTTAGCCCACAGGGGGTTGCCCGAGGCGTCGTACTTCAGGACCAGGGCTTGGTTGCTGGGCCCGAGCGGCGTGTTTTTGTATGACTTGCCACCGACAAAGATGTTGCCGGCTTCGTCGAGCGCTACGGAGTAGCCCGCCTCGCCGTCCTGCGTGGTGTCGTGGCTTTTGGTCCAGACCGTGTTGCCGTCCGGGTCGTACTTGCTGAGGAGGATCCTCTCCCCGAGGGCTGTGTCATAGGTTCCTGCGGTATAAACGAAGCCTGCGGAATCGGTGGCGACACCCCAGGCGCCATGGTCAGCACCCCGGTCCCAGACCCGCTCCCAGAGGAGATTTCCATCGGCGTCGTATTTCAGCAGCAGGTCTTTGCCCAGCGCTCCTGACTTCCCTGCCAGATAGATGTGCCCGCCGCCGTCATACGCCATTGCGCGTGCTATGTCGTCCTCTCCCCGGTCATAGGTCCTGCTCCAGACCACATTCCCGGCCGAGTCGTACTTCAGGAGCACGGCATCCCAGGTGACCCCGTTGAAAGACTGCCCGGCCACGTAGGAATTTCCGGCGCCGTCCGTTGCCACCGCGACCCCCTTGTCCTCCAGGTAGCTTTCGCCGTCATAGACCTTCCCCCACGTCTCGTCGAGCCACCCCTTGCCGTTGACCACCAGCCTCACCGATCCGCTCGCCTTGGCCCCGGTCGAGTCCGTGACCTGGGCTGTAAAGGTGTAGGTCCCGGCAACGGTGGCGGTTCCGGATATGATCCCGGTCGCGGGATCGAGTGTCATCCCCGCAGGAAGGGCCCCGCCGGTAATGGCCCAGGTGTACGAGGAGCCTCCGGTGGCCATGAGGGGCTGGGAGTAGGGACCGTCGAGGCGGGCCTCGGGGAGGTAGGTCATCACCCTCAGGAGGTTGAAAGTCAACGATTGTGTCCCGGCCGGCGAGGTAAAGGTGAGAGTGACCGGGAAGTTGACCGGCGTCCAGGACCCGGTGAAGGTCCCGTCCCCGTCAGGGTCGGTCAGCTGTATCGAGCCGCCATCGCTGGTGGCGACGGTCACCGGCCCGGCTGGGGAGTCGCAGTTGACGCTCAAGGCCGAGAGGGTGTAGCTGACGCCGGGGACCAGTTTGCCCGGAAGGGATCCGACGACAAACAGCGGCCGGTTGATGCAGGTCGGCGACCCGAGAGAACCGAAGGCGTTGATCCTCCTCCCGGTGACGCTTTTGCCGGAAAGAGCGGTGATGGCATCGCCTCCGGTGAAGATCAGGTTCCTGATCCGGGACGCGTCCCTGGCCGGGTCCTGGGCCTTGAGGAGGGCGGCTAGGCCCGTCACGTGCGGGGTCGCCATCGAGGTCCCCGACAGCGTCCCGTATCCTCCCGTGATCCCCCATTGGTTCTTGGCCGGCAGAGTGCTGTAGATCGAGGCACCGGGGGCTCCGACATCTACCGATCTGCTGCCGAAATTGGAGAAGGAGGCCAGTTGGTCGCCGGAATCTGTCGCAGCCACCGATATGACGTTGGGTAGGTCGTAGCTGGAAGGGTAATGAGGGGAGGAGTCGGTGTTGATCCCGTCGTTGCCGGCGGCTGCGATGAAGAGGATATCCTGCTGCGCCTTGATGGCATCATACAGCGATTGGGAGTAGCCGCCTCCGCCCCAGCTGTTGTTCGTCGCTACGATATTTACGCCGCGGTCTTTCAGGGCGCGGACATAAACGAGACAGTCGATGGCGTCGCTGAGAAATCCGTAGCCGGCAGCATCCAGGAACTTGCAGGCGACCATCTTCACCGACCAGTTCACGCCGGCTACCCCCACGCCGTTACTCCCCACCGCCCCGATGGTGCCTGCCACATGGGTCCCGTGGCCGTTATCGTCCATGGGGTTGCCGCTGCCGGTGATGGCGTTGGCGCCGTAGACGTCGTTGATGTAGCCGTTACCGTCGTTGTCGAGGCCGTTGTTGGCGTTTTCGTTCGGGTTTACCCAGAGGTTTCCCTGCAGGTCGGCGTGGGTGAAATCTATGCCGCTGTCAATGATGGCGACCACCACATCCGGGCTGCCGGTGGTGGCGTTCCAGGCGGCGGGGGCGTTTATTTTCGTCATCCCCCAGAGCTGGCCGTACTGCGGGTCGTTGGGCGTTAGCTGGGACTGGTAGAGGAAGTCGGGCTCGGCATATTCCACCGAAGGGTCGGCCTGGTAGAGCTTGATCGCCTCTTCCACCGTGGTCCCCTTCTTCAGCTTCACATGCTGCAGGCGCAGCGACCGAAAGTCCCTGACCACCTCGGCACCATGCTTTTTGTGAAGGTTCTTCTTGGCCTCGGCTGGGGTGTCCGACTTGAACTTGACCAGGAGCTCGTCGTCCTTGTACTTCTTTCGAACGTTCCCATCCTTGTCATTTTTATACGTGGCGCCGGCATCGATGCCTGTCTCAGAGACGGGTTTCTGATGAAGGGCAGCATGAGCGGAAGAGGTGAGAGACAGGGCGAGAAAGAGCACAGCCAGGGTGAGAAGGCGCATAAGTATCCCCCGATGGTCATAGAAGTTGACGGAGCATGAGGCAGCCGCCGGAAAATAGCATAATTCTAATTTCAAATCAGTAAGAATATGGAGTCATACTCGATCAGCGTACAATTTCACACGCAGACAGAGGGGGGCTATCCACCCTTATTCATTTTGCTTCTTTCGCTGTAACAGTGATGGAACACTACGGCTGGAACAGATATGGATTAAATAGATAAATTTATGAAGGATCAGTGAAAGATTCAGAAGGGACAATGACAAGATGAGAAGATAGAGGGGTGGGAACCGCAAGCCTGCAGTAGAGTCCCCTCCCCCGGAGGGGGAGGGGGATACGTAAGGGGCGCAATTGTGGGTACAGGAGTCGGCAAAGGAGACAAAGCCGCCACATCAGGTGTTAAGGCCGATTCGGCGGCGGGATGGGAGGGTGTCCCGCCGGCAGTTTCCCCGGCCGTTTCGGGCTTTCGGTCGGCTCCTGGATCGAGTAGAGGTAGTTGGGCTCGGCGTACTCGACGTC
>NZ_JBXKJL010000400.1:0-5751 GCF_056994735.1 Geomonas sp. | reverse complement strand
AGGCAGGGCTCCGCGACGCCAGGGGAATAGGCCAGCGACAGGTCCTCCGCGGTCTGGCACGGCTTGGTCGGGGTCACCTCGATCTTTCCCTTGCGACCCATCGAGTGGTATTGCAGTGCAGCGGATTCCTTGCCCATCGTTATCTCCTCCCGGCTCTGGCTAAGTCCCTCCCCCCTGGAGGGGGTGGTTTGGGGTGGGGGGGAAGGCGCCAGCTGTGACTTCGCCGGCTGCTTCACCCACCCCCCTGCCCCCTCCCATCAAGGGAGGGGGAGGTGCGCTTTCAGTTGATGGTCAGGAGCACCTGGCCGATGTCGACCGCGTGCCCCTCCTGGATCAGGAGATCCCCCACGATGCCGTCCTTGTCGGCGAAGATTTCGTTCTCCATCTTCATCGCCTCGAGGATCAGCAGGAGATCGCCTTCCTGGACCGGCTGTCCCGGTTCGACCTCTATCTTCCAGACGTTCCCCGCCAAGGGAGCGGTGATCCCGTTTGCCGGGGGAGCGCTCACCGCGGCCGGGGCGGAGGGGGCGACCGGCTCTGCCCCCTCGAACACCAGGGTGACGAGCGGCTGGCCGATGGCCACGGCATTCCCCTCCTCGATGTGGATCCGTCCCACGATGCCGTCGCGGTCGGCGAAGATCTCGTTCTCCATCTTCATGGCCTCGAGGATCAGCAGGAGATCGCCTTCTTTGACCTCTTGACCCGGATCGACCTCGATCTTCCAGACATTGCCCGCCAGAGGGGACACGATGTCATTGCTGGCGGAGGCTGCGGGCTGTGCCGCGGCCCCGTTGCCGAGTGCGGCGGAAGCAGCCGCGGCGGCCGCTGCGGCTGCGCCGGAGGCCTTTGCGACCTGGACCACGAAGGTCTGGCCGCCTCCGGTCACGGTGTAGGTATCGCCTGCCGCCGGGGCCGCCGGTGCCGCCTTGGGTGCCGCGTCCTCGGCGGTGGGAGCTGGCTCGAACATGTCGGGGTTGTCGCGGTGTTGGAGGAACTTGAGCCCCACCTGCTGGAAGAGGGCGTAGGTTAGGACATCCTCCACCTCGTGATCCCCGGGTTTCAGCCCTTTTTCCGCGGCGAGGCCACGGAGCTCCGCGGTCAGCTTGTCCATCTCCGCGTCGAGCAGGTCAGCCGGACGGCAGGTGATCGGCTCGGCTCCCGCCAGCACCTTCTGCTGAAGCTCCTTGTTGACCGGTGCCGAGGTGGCGCCGTACTCGCCCTTCAAAACGGCGGCGGTCTCCTTGGTCATCGACTTGTAGCGCTCACCGGTCAGGACGTTTATGACAGCCTGGGTGCCGACGATCTGGGAGGTCGGGGTGACCAGCGGGATCATGCCCAGATCCTCGCGCACCCTGGGGATTTCCGCCAGCACCTGGTCCATCTTGTGCCCGGCGTTTTGCTCCCGCAACTGGTTCTCCATGTTGGTCAGCATGCCACCGGGGACTTGGGCGGAGATGATGCGGGCGTCGACCCCCTTGAGAGACCCCTCGAACTTCGCGTATTTCTTCCTGACCTCGGTGAAGTAGTCGGCGATCTCCTGCAGGAGCACCGTGTCGAGGCCGGTCGCCTTGTCGGTTTCCGCCATGATGGCCACCAGCGACTCGGTCGGTGAATGACCGTAGGTCATACTCATGGAGGAGATCGAGGTATCGACGTTTTCCACCCCCGCCTCGATAGCCTTCACGTAGGCGGCGGTGGACATGCCGGTGGTGGCGTGACACTGCATGTGGATCGGGATGTCGATGGCCTTCTTGAGCTTCTTCACCAGTTCGTAGGCGGCGTAGGGGGAAATCAGACCGGCCATGTCCTTGATGCAGAGCGAGTGCGACCCCATGTCCTCGATCCGCTTGGCCAGATCGACCCATTTGGCAACGGTGTCCACCGGGCTCACCGTGTAAGACATGGTCCCCTGGGCATGTTTTCCCTGCTTGATGACCGCCTTGATGGCGGTGTCGAGGTTGCGCGGATCGTTCATGGCGTCGAAGACCCGGAAGACGTCGATGCCGTTCACCGCCGCCCGCTCCACGAAATTCTCGACCACGTCGTCGGCGTAGTGGCGGTACCCCAGGATGTTTTGACCGCGGAAGAGCATCTGCTGCGGGGTCCTCGGCATGGCCTTCTTCAGCTCGCGCAGGCGCACCCAGGGGTCCTCGCCGAGGAAGCGGATGCAGGAGTCGAAGGTGGCGCCCCCCCACATCTCGATGGACCAGTAGCCGACCTGGTCGAGCTTGTCGGCGATCGGGAGCATGTCGTCCAGACGCAGACGGGTGGCGAAAAGGGACTGATGGGCGTCTCTTAGTACTACTTCGGTTATCCCCAACGGTTTGATGGCTTTGCTCATGTTTAGACCTCGTTCCGTATATGGTTGGTGGTTCCTATCCCTTGATGATCCTGGGAAGGAGCATCTGGTGCACCGGGGTGATCGATCTGGGGTTCTGGTAGTTGGCCCCGGTGAAGGCCTCGACGTACTTGCGCAGGTCGGTCAGCGACACGATCTCGTCCACGAAGCCGGAGATGGCGCAGTAGGCCGGGCGCGACTTGTCCTGGTAGTCCTTTATCATCTGGTTCATCTTCTCCAGGACCGGGGTGAGGTCGTTCCCGGCCTCATCCTCCTTGACCAGGCGGCGGGCGTAGGAGGCGGCGGCAGCGGTCTCGCCGTGCATGACGTAGATCTCGGTAAGCGGGGTGCCCAGGGTGAAGGCGTTGTTGTTGTTGGCCTGCGGTCCGCACATGATGTAGTGGGCGGCGGCGGTACCTTTCCTCAAGACGACGCACATCATGGAGAGATCGGTCTGCTCGATGGAGTAGACCAGCGACTGGCCAAGGGCCAGCAGTTCCGCCTCCTCCGCCGGGTCACCGACGTCGATGCCGGTGGTGTCCTGCAGCCAGACGATCGGAAGGTTGTCGCGGCCGCAAAGGGTGACGAACTCGGCCTGCTTGATGAGCCCCTCGCGGTAGTGCTTGCCGCCGACCGCCGGATAGGCCCCCTTGGCGTACTCCGGATAGCCGGGGAAGACCCCCTGGCGGTTGCCGATGAAGGCGACCGGGAAGCCGTCGACCTTGGCGATGCCGGTATAGACCTCTCGACCGTACTCCGGCCGGTATTCCATGAACTCGCTGTTGTCGGTCAGGCGCGCCAGGACCTGGATGGCGTCGTAGGGACGCTTCTGGTTGGCGGGGAGGATCATGTCGAGGTCCCCGGCCGGGAACCTGGGCGCGGCGGGAGCGGCCACCCGGAACATGGTCGGGTCGTAGGCCGGCATCATCCGCATGTAATCCTTGATGCCGTCCAGCACCCCCTGCTCTGTGTCGTGCGCCTCACGGAAGTAGGCGGTCTGGTCGAAGTGGGTCTCCACCCGCCCCGGATCCTTGGCCTTGAAGTTCTTGGTCCCTTCAATGAGCGCCTTGGCGGCTTCGACGTCGACGTACCCCTTGGGGTTCATGCCCCCGACGATGCCGGCGCCACCCACGGCGATGTTGGCGCCGTCATGGGCCAAGAGGATGGTCGGGCTGATCCCCTGGTAGCCGCCGCCTGCCGGGTTGGTGCCGTAGATGGCGTTGAGGATCGGGATCCCCAGGTGGTTCAGGTCCGCATGGCGGTAGAAGGGGGCGCCGCTTGAGCGCCGTCCCGCGTAGACGGTCTCCTGCTCCATGAGCTTCACGCCGCTGCAGTTGGTCAGCCAGACCAGCGGCACGTTCAGGCGCTTGGCCATGTCGGTGACCATCAGGATGTTCTCCGACTGCCCAGCGATCCAGGCCCCGGCCATGACCTTGTTGTCAAAGCCGATGATAACCGCCCACTTCCCCTCGATCTTGCCGATGCCGTTCACGACCCCGGTGCACCCCTCTTCGTTGTCCCTTGGGTTGTACAGGGTGTGCAGCGGGCACCAGGTCCCAGCGTCGACCAGGTAGTCGAGGCGGTCGTAGATGGTCATCCCTCCGCGATCATGAACCTTCTTGGCCGGGATGCCGGCATCTTTCACCCTCTCCACTTCCTGGGCGAGGAACTGCTCCTGCTCCCGGACCAGGCCAATGTTCTCCTGCGACCGCCGGACTTCTCCTTCGCTGAGCGCTTTGCCGATGTCGGCCATCTTCTCGAAATACGGTCGTAGCGGTGTCTGCTTGCGTGGCATTACGGCCCCCTCCTGTTTCATGTGAAAGTATTCGAACCAAGTCTCCCCCCTTCGACAAAGGGGGGCGGGGGGGGATTTGCCCTGGCGTGGGAAATCCCCCGGGATCCTCTTCTTTTCTAGCGGTTCACCACATCGCCCAGGGCGATGCCGGCGATGATGGTCTTCTGGATGTTACTCGTCCCTTCCACGGTCCTAAGGGACATGGAATCGCGCAGCCAGCGCTCGGCCGGGTATTCGGTGGAGAAGCCGTAGCTGCCGAAGATCTTCATGGTCTCGGTGGCCGCCTTGACCGCGGACTCCGAGGCGAAGAGCTTGGCCATCGAGGTCTGGTACTGGTTGGGAAGCCCCTGGTCCTTGAGCCAGGCGGCCTGGTAGACCAGGAGCCTCGCGGCCTCGTGCTCCGCCACCATCTCGGCGATCTGCGCCTGGATCATCTGGTAGGAGCCGATCTTCTTGCCGAACTGGGTACGCTCGTTGGCGTAGGCGATGGCGGCCTCGATGGCTCCGGCGCCGATCCCGAGCGCGCCCGCCGCGCAGCTGATCCTGGTGTTGTTAAGCTGCCACATGCAGATCTTGAATCCGTCGCCGACCTCGCCCAGCACGGAGTCCTTGGGGATCCTGGCCTGGTTGAAGGAGATCTCCCCGGTCGGTGCGCAGTGGAGACCGACCTTGCTCTCGATGGGGGCGGTGATAATCCCGTCGTTGTCCTTGAGGTTGACGATGAAGCAGGTCATGCCCTGGTACTTCTTGCTGCGGTCGGTGATCGCATAGAGGAGACCCCAGTCACCGACGTGGGCGTTGGAGATCCACATCTTCTGTCCGTTGATCTCCCAGTGGTCGCCGCGGTCGACCGCGGTGGTCCCCATGCTGACCACGTCGGAGCCGGAGTTCGGCTCGGTGATGGCGAAGAAGCCGAAGGATTCGGCGCTGACCCAGTCGGGAATGAAGCGCTTCTTCTGCTCCTCCGTGCCGAAGTTGTTGACGGTGATGGCCGGGCCTATGTTCTGCATGTTGAGCGGAAGCCTCGACGAGCCGCTGACCGTGGCAAGCTGCTCGGCCAGGATGACCGACTCGAGGAAGCCGCAGCTGTTGCCGCCGTACTGCTCGGGAAGGGCACACCCGAAGAACCCGAGATCGGCCATCTTCTTCACCAGCTCGGGACGGAAGGTGTGGTTGGCTTCGTCCTCCTTCAGGGTCGGCAGGATCTCCTTTTGGGCGAAATCCCTGGCCATTTCCTGCATCATCTTCTGTTCATCAGTAAGAGCGAACTGCATAGAGACCTCCATTATCCGAAGAGAATTTTTGTGAATTGTCGCGCCCCTCACGTCCCCCCCTTGTTAAAGGGAGAACAGGGGGGATTGGCCTTTCATCTACATCATGGTGTAGCCGCCGCTGGTGCTTAGGGTCTGGCCGGTGATGTTCCCGGCGCAGTTGGAGGCGAGGAAGACCACCGCGCTCGCGGTATCCTCCGGCGTCCCCACCTTGCGCAGTGGGTAGGCCTTGGCAGCCTTCTCCAGCACCTCGGAAGTGAAGGTCCCGAGCTGCGCCTGCCAGTGGCTCCCCTCCCCGATCTCCTCGGGCTTGGGCGGGGTGAGGCCGGGGCAGACCACGTTGAACC
>NZ_JBXKJL010000399.1:0-23813 GCF_056994735.1 Geomonas sp. | reverse complement strand
TGCTTTACCCGCTGTCAGCCTTGGCCCAGACCTATGAATGGACCGATAAGCAAGGCGCGGTCCATTTCACCGACGACCTCGGGAAGGTTCCCGGCAAATACCGGAAAAAGGTCAAGGTACTGGGGGGAGACGACAGTGGTGTCACCCAGACCACGATCACCGCCGAGTCCGGCAAGGGCGAAGGGAAGGGTGAAGAGAAGGCCGACAAGGCTAAGAAGCTCTACGGCGGAAAGGATGAGAACGCCTGGCGCAGTGAGTTCAAGGTGGCGAAGGGCGAAGTGAAGGGCATCGAGGCTGAATTGGCGACTCTGCGGGGACGGCTGAGCAATACCTCCAGCATGTCGCGCAACGAGTACCTTACTCTCCAGAACACCGTGAAGCACAACGAGATACGTCTCCAGGAAGCTCAAAGACGACTGGAGACCCTGCAGCAGAATGCGAACCTCGCCGGAGTGCCGGGGGAGTTCAGGTAGTAAAGCCATACCCTTGATCCTCCCGTTACGGCCGACTCCGGATCAGCCTGGCCCGGTAGAGGCCGTTACTCCTGAACCCGTTACAAGCCGGAGCCAGGGCGTCTTTACGCCCTGCGCCGCTTGCGCCTCAGCGGTGCGGGGATGAAGAGCTCAAGGACGTCGTCGACGGTGATTATCCCGGCCATGGTGCCTTCCTGGTCGAGAACCGGGACCGCAATGAAGTTGTACTTCGCCAGGATCTCCAGCACCTCGTGGGGGGGGGCGTCGACCTGCACCGTCTTCACGCTGCCGCTCATGAAGGTGGATACCTCCGCCTCGGGAGGATGCACGAGGAGGTCTTTCAAGCTCACCACCCCTTCCAGGCGCTCGTCCTTGTCCAGGATGTACGAGTAGTAGATGGTATCAACCTCCCCCGCCCGCGACCGCACCGCCTGCAGCGCCTCCTCCGCCGAGAGCCCCCCTGAAATGGCGATGAAGTCGCTGTTCATGAGGCCCCCTGCCGTATCCTCCTCATGCTCCAGCAGTTCCTGGATCTCGTCAGCCTCCTTCTCGTTCATGAGCCCCAGCAGTTCCTGGGCCTTCTCCTCCGGCAGGTTCCCCATCACGTCCGCGGCCTCGTCTGGATCCATCTCCTCGATAATCCTGCAGGCGTGGCCGACCTCGAGCTGGTTGATGATGCGGGTCCTGATCTCCGGTTCCAGTTCGTGGATGGCCTCCCCGGCAGTCACGGTGTCCAGTGAATTAAGGACGGCCTCGACGTTGGCCGCGGGGATATTGCTGATGATCTGCGCGAGGTCGGCCGGGTGGATCTCCTTCAGCTGGTCGCGCGCCACGGTCAGGGTAAGGCGGAAGAGGTTACTCTCCAGAAGCTGCACGTACTTCCAGCTGATGTGGTAATTGGGGAGCTGGCGCTTGAAAAGAGAGGCGAGCTTCTCGCAGAACTTCTCCCATCCCATCCGGCGCAGCAGCCCCCGGAAGCCGACGTCCACGAAGAAAACGCACAATCTCCCCTTGAAATTCCCCAGTTTCAGGTCGTTCACCCGCAACACCTTGGCGCCGTTGACATCGACTATCTGGCGATCGAGGATGTCCCTTTTGAGCAGGATGTCCCCCTCGTGGTGCTGATACTCGGGGAGGTTCTGCAGCGGGCCGGTGACCGAGATGACGAAGTGGGTGAAGAGGTTGACCCTGGCCCACGGGATGGAGATGGTGCGGCTTTCGCCCTGCACCAGGAGGCTCGACACTTCGGGGAAGAACCGGCCGGGGATCATCAGCAGGTCGTGCAGTTTGCCGATCTCGTGCCCCTGGGGCGTGATCACGATCTTGCCGAGGACGGAGCTCAGGAATATCTCGTTCTTGGTGTGGTTCACGTTCGCTCCGGAACGGATCGACGGGGCAAGGGGGCTCGCGGCCCGGTGTGGGCGCAGAGGAAGGGAACAGTATGAAATGTATAGCCGGTGGGTACATTGTCAATCGGGGCAGTGGCATGGTGCCCGCCGGGGCGACGGAATTGACACCCCGCTTTTTTACTGCTAGGTTAGGCCAAAAATTACCCTCGGAGTCTTCGTGATGACTTACCCCCATATCGACCCGGTTTTCCTGCGGCTGGGCCCGCTGGAGTTTCGCTGGTACGGCCTCATGTACATTTTCGGGTTCATCGCCGCCTACTTCCTCGTCCTTGCCGGCGTGCGGAAGAAGGGGCTTTCCCTGGACAGGGACGGGGTGGCGGACCTGATCTTCACCCTGGCCCTGGGGGTCATATTGGGTGGCCGTCTCGGCTATATCCTCTTCTACAACCTCTCCTATTACCTGTCCCATCCTCTCAAGCTTTTCGCGGTCTGGGAGGGGGGGATGTCCTTTCACGGAGGGATGACCGGAGCCATCATCGCCGGCATCTACTTCATCAGGAAGCGCAATCTCCGCTTCTACCCGCTGGCGGACGTCGCCTTCCAGGCGGCCCCCGTTGGCTTGATGTTCGGCCGGATCGGCAACTTCATAAACGGGGAACTCTACGGCCGGGTCACCGACGTCCCGTGGGGCATGGTCTTTCCCGGCGGAGGAGACCTGCCGCGCCATCCTTCCCAGCTCTACGAGGCCTTCCTGGAGGGGCCGCTGATGTTCCTCCTCCTCTACCTGTTGGGGAGAAAGTTCGACAAGGACGGCGTGGTCTTCTGGTCCTTCATAGGGCTGTACGGGTTGTTCCGTTTCCTGGTCGAGTTCGTGAGGGAGCCGGACGCCCAGCTGGGATACTTCTTCGGGGTGATTTCCATGGGACAGATGTTGAGCCTGCCGATGTTCCTCTTGGGAGCCGGCATGGCCATCCGCTGTTACAGGCGGGGGTGAGCTGAATCAGGAGAGCTTCTTCCTCATCTCCAGGATGTTCTCGTTGCAGTTCTTGTGGTAGGAGACCGAGTCCATCAGCGAGCGGATCAGGAAGATGCCACGCCCCCGGTCCTCCAGTTCCTCGAAGTTGGGCGGGGGGATGGAATTGATGTCGAACCCCTGTCCGTCGTCGTAGACACGGATGGTGAGATCGTCGGCGTGCAGGCTGATGACGATGCGGACCAGCTTTTCCGGCTCCGTCGCGCTGGCGTGCTTGATGGCATTGACCATGGCCTCCGTCAATACCAGGTTCAGGTGATAGGCGAGGGTCTCCTTGTCCCCGCTGTACTTCTCCAGCTCGCGGGCGATGTCCTCCCCGATCCTGCCGATCAGGCTGAGGTAACGGGTCTTGTTGGGGACCTTGATGTCGACCTCGATCCTGTTTCCGTCCATCTGACGCCTCGCTCCTACTGAAAGTTTTCTATGGCTTCGACGCTGGAGGGGAAGATCTCGAAAACCCTGTGG
The DNA here is from genome assembly GCF_056994735.1 of Geomonas sp. NCBI lineage: Bacteria > Pseudomonadati > Thermodesulfobacteriota > Desulfuromonadia > Geobacterales > Geobacteraceae > Geomonas > Geomonas sp. The sequence continues at coordinate 20,493 of NZ_JBXKJL010000399.1, read as the reverse complement.
AGGCGTGTCAGCTCGAACATGGACTTGACCTGAGACTGCAGCGAGGAGAGCTTCAGGTTGCCCTGGTGGGAGATGGCGTTCTTGAAGCCGGAAACCAGGGCGCCCAGCCCCGAGCTGTCGATGAAGCGCACATCCTTGAGGTCGACCAGCACGTTCTTCTTGCCATCCTCGAAAAGCTTCTGCACCGCGCTCTTCAGTTCCGCCGAGTTATGCGCGTCCAGCCGCTCCTCTTTCACGTACAGGATCACCACGTCGTTCCTCGTCTCGTTCACCAGGTTCATGGCCCTCCTCCTTTTCGCGTCCATCTTCACACTATGGATTATTGTGCATTAAGCGGCGCCTTTTAGCAAGAGCGCGGACTCCGGCAAGGTTTATTAATGCTCTCGCGCCGCCTATTTCATGTGTAAGTCCGCCGGCTTCACCGGCTGTCACCCTCTGTCATTTCTGGCACTTCCGCTCCCTCAGCTTCCGCGCTACCTTAGATGACTTTCATGACTACCATGGAAATGTCGTCCTGTAAAGGCGAAGGTGCCGAGAAGGCCGTGACTTCGGCCATGACGTGGTCGATGATGGCCTCCGGCTCCTGGTCCAGCACCGTGGTCAGGGTGGCCGAGAGCCTCTCGACGCCGAACTGGTCGCCCGACTCCCGCTCCGCCTCGATGATGCCGTCGGTGTAGATGAAGAGGACGTCGCCGTGGTCGAGCTCCACGCTCTTCTCCTCGAAGAGCACATCCACTTCCACCCCCAGTATCAGGCCGTCGGCGTCCAGCTCCTCCCACCGGCCGCGGTGGAAGAGGAGGGGACGGGTGTGGCCGGCGTTGGCGAAGCGCAAGGTGCGGGTGTCGCCGTCGAAATTGCTGCAGAACATGGTGATGAAAAGTTCCGCCCGGGTCAGGTCCTCGTAGAGGAGTTCGTTCAGCACCCGCAGGACTTCCCTGGCGGAGCGGGTATTCTGCATCTGGGCCCGCAGCACGCTCCTGGTCTCCACCATGATCAGCGCCGCCCCGACACTGTGGCCGGAGACGTCCGCCATGACGGTGTCGACTACATTGTCCCCGCGCTGGAAGAAGTCGTAGTAGTCCCCCCCCACATGGGTGGCGGGGATGCAGCGGCAGGCGATCTTCGCGCCTTGCAGGTAGGGGGGGGCCTCCGGCAGGAGCGAGAGCTGGATCTGCTTGGCCAGTTCCAGGTCGCGGGTCACCCGGGCGTTCTCGAGCTGGGCCTCCTCCTTCTGCCGCCTCTCCCTCTCGCGCGCCTCGCGCTCGGTCTCGATCCGCACCGCCTGGTCGAGCTGTCCCGCCAGGCTCTCCAGCAGCTCCACGAACTGCTCGGTGAAGAGCCCGACGATGGAGCGGGAGAAGACGGAAAGGACCCCGACCGGCGGGACCCCTTCGCTGGCGATCGGGATGTGGGCGAACGACTTGATCCCCTCGCGCCGGAAGATCTCCTTGGCGATCGGCTTGGTGATGTAGGCCGTGTCGTTCAGGAACTCGGTCCTTCTCCCCAGAAAGGCCTCGCCGACGTGGGTGTCGATCTCCAGCAGGCGATCCTCCGTGGTGATCCTCTCGCCTCCTTCCCCCTTGTGGCAGCGGACCTGCAGCACCCCCTGGTCGTTCAGCAGCCTGATCACCGCCAGGTCCAGCTTGAAATCCCTGAGCAGAAGCGCCAGGAGGTCCTCCATGATGATTTCGAGCTCCTGGGAGCGGCTCATGATCTCCGAGGCCCGCAGCCTCACGAAGAGCGCCTCCCTGCTCTGGTCGCGGGAGGTGCGGACCGTGGAGAAGATGTCGTAGACCGATTCCATCTTCGATCCCACGTCGGAGAGGAAGCTCTCCACCACGGCGCCGGCCGCGGCCCCCCCCAGTGAGGCGGCCAGGGTCTTTTCCACGAAACGCTTGAGGTTGGGGAGCTCGAACTCGGAGACCCCCCCCTGGCCGTCGATCTCCCGGTCCCCCAGGTATTCGGTGATGGCGGCGTGCGCCTGATGCTCGCCTATGAATTTCGACATCAGGTTCACGAACTGCACGATGGTGACCGGCTTGGAAAGGCGCTTCGTTTCCCACTGCGGCGACCCGTTGCGCGGTACCAGGGCGTGCACGAACTTCTGGACCTGCTCCTTCTCCTTCTCGGTCTGCTCGCAGACGATGGAGAGGGCCAGGTAGGCCGCGATGTTGAGGAACATGCTCCAGAAAAGGGCGTGGGACCAGGGGTCGAGCCCCTCCAGCCCGAAAAGGGCCATCGGCTTGAGGATGGCGATATGGAAGGGGCCGTAGAGAAGGATCTCCGAGTGCCAGTGCCCTGCCTGCAGTATCGAGGGGAAGAGGAGGGTATAGCACCAGACGGCGAAGCCGAGCAGGAGCCCGGTCAGGGCCCCCGCCTTGTTGCCGCGCGGCCAGTAGAGCCCTCCGATCAGGGCCGGCGCGAACTGGATCGCGGCCGAGAAGGAGATGAGCCCCATGTTGGAGAGCATGTAGGTCTCGCCCACGATGCTCTGGTACAGGTAGCCCAGGAAGATCACCAGGATGATCCCCCCCCTCTTCAGGTTGATCAGCAGAAAGGAGAACCAGCTCCTCGGCTTGAACCTGACCACCACCGGCATGAGCACGTGGTTGAGGAGCATGGTCGAGACCGCCACCGATTCCACCATGACCATGCCGGCCGCCGCGGAGAAGCCGCCGAGGAAGGCCACCAGGGCCAGCCAGGGGTGCCCGGCCTTCATCGGGAGGGTGAGGACGAAGTAGTCGGCTCCGGCGTTGCTCCCGGTCATGAGGATGCCGGCGACCGCGATCGGCATCACGAAGAGGTTCATCAGCAGCATGTAGGCTGGAAAGGCCCAGGTCGCGTGAGTTAGGTGCCCCTCGTCGGCGTTCTCCAGCACCATGACCTGGAACTGGCGCGGCAGGAGCATGACCGCCCCCATCGAGAGGGCGATCAGGCTGAACCAGGAGGTGTAGGAATTCTCCCCGCCCCTTCCGATGGTGGTGAGCCTGGCGAGGATCTCCGGGGCGGCATGGTTCAGCCGCGTGAAGATGTCCCCCATGCCGTCGAAGACGGCGTAGGTGATGAAGGCCCCGACACTGAGGAGGGCGATGAGCTTGACGATCGATTCCAGGGCGATGGCGGCCACCAGCCCTTCGTGGCGCTCGGCGGAGATCAGGTGCCTGGCGCCGAAGAGGACGCTGAAAATGGCCAGCACCACCGCGGAGAAGGCTCCGGGATGCGGGGCGGGGAGCTTGACCTGCTCCATGATCCCCAGGTGAAAGTCGTGGTAGCCGGTGATGATGGTGAAGGAGGTGGAGACGGCCCTAAGCTGCAGGGCGATGTAGGGCATGATCCCGGTGAGGGTGATGATGGTGATGATGGCACCGAGCCACTGGGACCTCCCGTAGCGCGAGCTGATGAAGTCGGCGATGGAGGTGATGTTGTTCTCCTTGGAGATGCGCACGATCTTCTTCAGCAGGAACCACCAGGAGAAGGCGGTCAGGGTCGGGCCGAGGTAGACGGGGAGGAAATCTAGGCCGGTGGTGGCGGCCTTGCCGACGCTGCCGTAGTAGGTCCAGGAGGTGGCGTAAACGGCGATGGAAAGGGAGTAGACCAGGGGGTTGGTGGTGATGCTGCGCCCCTCCGCCAGCCTCTGGTCGGCGTAGTAGGCCACCAGGAAGAGGAGCGCTATGTAGAGGAGGGCGGTCCCCCATACCAGGTTGACCGTCAGCATCAGGTGCTCTCCCCGCCGCCACTACCCTTGCCGGTGGCGCGGCTGAAGAGATAGACGATGAAGATGGAGATGACCCAGCCGCAGACCAGGTAAAGATAGAGCAGGGGGATCCCGAAAGGGAGCGAGGGCTTGTTGAAGATGCTGAGAAACGGGTAGTTCATCATCACGATCCCCAGCAGGAAACAGATCACCCAGGTGTCCTTCAGCTTGAGGCGCCGGACCATCAGTTCCTTCAGTGACCTCTTCATGGCAGTAACCCCATCGCCTTCAGTGCCTGGTCGACCTCGTCCGCCACGGGAAGGGTGCCGTCGATGGCGATGCTGCCCCCTTCGACCACGGGCTCGAACTCCGCGAGGTGTTGCGGGAAGATCTCCCACCTGCCGTCGGAGATCTCCCCCGGGTCCTGACGCCGCTTTTCCAGGCGTTCCCGGATCAACTTCTCCGGGCATCTCGTTTCCAGCACCACGAACGGCACCCCCATATCGCGGGCGAGCCGCCGGAACTGGTCGCGGTCGCTTTGGCGGCGGAAGGTGGCGTCGACGACCATGCTCCTTCCCTGCGAGAGCGCCTCCCTCGCCTTGCCGAGGAGCGTGTCGTAGGTGGCCCTGTTGAAGGTGGCGCCGTAGATTCCCTGGTCGTAGCCGGCAGCGCTTCCCCTGACCGCGGCCTCAGGCGTCAGACCCTTTCTCACCGCGTCGCTTCGCTCCAGCCCGATGCCCAGCTGGAAGGCCAGCTCCCGGGCCAGGGTGCTCTTGCCGCTTCCCATCAGGCCGCAGGTGATGATCAGGGTGGGGGCGAGCTTCTCCCTCAGCACATAGCCGCGGGAAAGCCTGAAATACCTCTTAGCCGTGCTCTTCGCCTCCTCGAGCTGTTCGGCAGGAATGCCGTGTTCCTGGAGCCTGAAGGTCTGCACCTTTCCGCGGATGAAAGCCCGGTAGCTCTGGTAGAAGTTCAGCAGGGGGTCGAGTCCGTAGTCGCCGGTCGCCTGCCGGTAGGCCTCCAGGAAAAAGTGGCCTAGGTCGGGGCGCCCGGCGTATTCGAGGTCCATGAGGAGAAAGGCTATGTCGGCGGCGGTGTCGGTGTAGCGGAACCTCTCGTTGAACTCTATGCAGTCGAAGATGCAGATCCCGTCGGTGAGGCAGATGTTGCCCAGGTGGAGGTCGCCGTCGCACTCCCTGATGAAGCCCTCCTGCACCCGGGCCCGGAAGAGCTCCTCGTTCTCGGAGAGGAAGCGCTCCACGTAGTTCCTGATCACGGAGAGATCGGCCGGCGGGATGGTTTCCCCGCGAAAGGCGGCTACCTGCCTGAAGTTTTCGGCCCAGTTTCCCCTGATGGCGTGGAGGCTGCCGCAGGCGTCGATCTCGGGGCTGCGCGCGGCCCTGGCGTGGAAGTCGGCGACGTAGCGGGCGAGATCCTCCATCCGCCCCGGGCCGACCTCGCCCCGCTCCAGCATGTGGCCCAGCATCCGCTCCTCGGGGAGCCTCTTCATCTTCACGGCATAGTCCAGCACCATCCCCTGGCCCGGCCTAAAGCTCGCCCCCTCCGGCGTCTCGCGCATCTCCACCACTCCAAGGTAGATGTCGCGGCAAAGACGGCGGTTCAGCCGCACTTCCTCCTCACAGTAGAAACGGCGCCTGTCAACTGTGCTGAAGTTGAGGAAACCGAAGTCAACCGGCTTCTTCACCTTGTAGACGAAATGGTCCGTTATGAAGATGAAAGAGACATGAGTTTCGATGAGACGGACGCTTGCCGTTGGCTCAGGATAGGCATTCTCTTTAAGTAGCGATTTTAAAAGCTTTCGCACCATCGCTTTGCCTTAAGGTCATGATTTCATTTGAGGAATACTATCATAACCACATTCTCACGCAACAGAATTACCGTTCAGAAATGTTGTTTGACGCTGCTATGTATTTATGTTAGCTTTCATGTAATCATTCGCGCCATCCCTCCGGATACAGTATCGGATCGGGGTGCCGCGTTTTTTAGGTTTTTGTGACCTGCTATTAACTGGATTCCACAGGTACCCCATGACAAAGAAGTATCTAGCGCTCCTTTTGATCCTCTCTTCGTTCAGCGCTTGCGCCACGGAGCGCGCCTCGGTGCCGGCGCCGGCGACCCCGCCTGCGGCAGCCTCCCCGCAATCCCGAACCATGTACTTCTTCGCCCTGTCCCGTGTGCGGGCCGGCGAGGGGGACCTCGAAGGGGCCCTGACCCTGTTGCGAAGCGCCCTGGAAGCCGATCCCAACTCCGCCTTCCTGCACACCGCCGCCGCCCAGATCTACCTGCAGCAAAACCGCCCGGAAGAGGCCCTGGCCGAGTGCCAGGCCGCGGTGAAGCTCGAGCCGGACTCGGTGCAGGCGCAGCTCATGGCCGCCAACACCCTGGTGACCCTGCAGCGGGAGAAGGAGGCTATCCCCCACTACAAGAAGGTCATGGAACTCGACCCGGCCAAGGAGGAGGTCTACCTGCACGTGGCGATCTTCTATCTGAAGAATTTCGAGTACGAGCAGGCGGTAAATACCCTCAAGTCGCTGGTCAAGGCGGTCCCGGAATCCCCCCTGGGGTACTACTACCTGGCCAAGACCTACGACCAGATGCGGCTGCCGCGCGAGGCGCTGACCTACTACAAGAAGGCGGTCGAGCTCAAGCCCGACTTCGAGCAGGCCCTGATCGAGATGGGCATCTCGCAGGAGACGCAGGGGCTCGTGGGCGATGCCATTGAAAGTTACAAGACCCTCCTCGAGGTCAATCCCTCCAACAACAACGTGGTCCAGCACCTGGCGCAGCTCTACATCCAGCAGAGGCGGCTGGACGAGGCGCTGACCCTGTTGCAGGCGCAGGGGGGCACGACCCTGGAAAACAAACGCAAGGTCGGGCTCCTCCTCCTGGAGCTGGAGCGCTACGACGAGGCGGTCGCCACCTTCCAGGAGCTCCTCAAGGCCGAGCCCAACGCCCACCAGATCCGCTTCTACCTGGCGAGCGCCTACGAGGAGATGGACGAGGTGGACCAGGCGATCGCTGAATTCTCCAAGGTCCCGCGGGATTCCTCCTATTATCTCGACGCAGCCGGCCACCTGGCCTACCTCTACAAGGAGAAGGGGACCCCGGACAAGGGGATAGCCCTCCTCAAGGAGGAGATCAAGGAGCAGCCGAGCCGCATCGAGCCCTACCTGCACCTGGCCGGTCTCTACGAGTCGATGGACCGCTTCCAGGACGGCATAGACGTGCTGAACTGGATGGACAAGCCGCTGCAGTCCGACCCCAGGGTCAGCTTCCGGCTCGGGATCCTCTACGACAAGGTCGGGAAGAAGGAGCAGTCTGTGGCCATGATGAAGCGGGTGCTGACTGCGACTCCCGATGACGCCCAGGCGCTGAATTATCTCGGTTACACCTATGCCGAGATGGGAGTGAACCTGGACGAGGCGCTGGGCTACCTGAAGAAGGCTGTGTCGCTGAGACCGGACGACGGCTTCATCCTGGACAGCCTCGGCTGGACCTACTTCAAGCTGAAGCGCTATCCCGAGGCGGTCCACCAACTCGAGAGGGCGGTGGAGCTCTCCGATAACGACACCACCGTCATGGGCCATCTCGCCGATGCCTACTGCGCCGCCCGCTCCTACAAGAAGGCGCTGGCCCTGTACAAGAAGATCCAGAAGGTGGAACCCGAACGGACCGACCTCAACGAGAAGATCAGGCGCTGCCGGCAGGAGATCGGGGAGAAATGACCCTTTCCCGCTGCCTCACGCTGCTCATGGTCGCCCTGGTGCTGGCGGGGTGCGGACAGCGTGCCCCCGAGCGCAAGGCGCAGGGCAAGGGGGGCCCTCCCGCCTACGGCGACGCGCTGGTGGCCGGGAGCATCGGGGAGCCCTCCAACCTGATCCCGATCCTGTCCACCGACTCGTCCTCCAGCGACATTTCCGGCCTGGTCTACAACGGCCTCGTGCGCTACGACAAGAACCTGAAGCTGGAGGGGGACCTGGCCCAGTCGTGGGAGGTCTCCCCGGATGGGCTCAACATCACCTTCCACCTCCGGCACGGGGTCAAGTGGCACGACGGCCAGCCCTTCACCTCCCATGACGTCCTCTATACCTACAGGATAACCATCGACCCAAAGACCCCCACGGCCTACTCCGAAGACTTCAAGCAGGTGAAGAGCGCGGAGGCGCCGGATGCCTACACCTTCCGGGTCAGCTACGCCAAGCCCTTCGCTCCGGCGCTCGCTTCCTGGGGCATGCCGATCCTCCCGGCGCACCTTTTGGAGGGAAAGGACATCACCAAGAGTCCCCTCACCCGCAGCCCCGTCGGCACCGGCCCCTTCGTCTTCAAGGAGTGGATCCCCGGCCAGAAGGTCACCCTGGAGAGCTACCGCGACTACTGGGAGGGAACGCCCTACATCTCCCGCTACATCTACCGGATCATCCCCGACAACTCCACCATGTACATGGAGCTGAAGTCGGGAGGGATCGACGAGATGGGGTTGTCCCCGGTCCAGTATCAGCGTCAGACCAACACGCCGGACTTCCTGTCCCGCTTCAACAAGTACCGCTACCCGGCCTCGGCCTACACCTATCTCGGCTACAACCTGCGCCTGCCTCTTTTCCAGGACAAGCGGGTGCGCCAGGCCATGACCTGCGCCATCAACAAGGACGAGATCATACATGGCGTGCTCCTGGGTATGGGGCAGGTTGCCAACGGCCCCTACAAGCCGGGAACCTGGGCCTACAAGGCGAACATCCCGGGACCGAGCTACAATCCGGAGAAGGCCAAGGCGCTTCTGAAGGAGGCGGGGTACGTGATGGGGAGGAACGGCATACTGGTGAAGGACGGAAAGCCCTTCAGCTTCACCATCATGACCAACCAGAACGAACAGAGACTGAAGTGCGCCCAGATCATCCAGCAACGCCTCAAAAAGGTGGGGATCGACGTGAAGGTCCGGGTAATGGAGTGGGCCTCCTTCATCACCAACTTCATCGATACCGGGAGGTTCGAGGCCGTGCTGCTCGGCTGGACCATTTCCCAGGACCCCGACATGTACGACATCTGGCACTCCTCCAAGACCGGCCCGAAGGAACTCAACTTCGTGCGCTTCAAGAACGCCGAAGTCGACCGGCTCCTCGACGAGGGGAGGGGGACCTTCGACACGGAGAAGAGGAAGTCGTGCTATTACCGGATCCAGGATATCCTGGCCGACGAGCAGCCGTACACCTTTCTCTACGTCCCCGACGCGCTGCCGGCGGTCTCCTCCAGGTTCCACGGTATCGTCCCCGCACCCGCCGGCATCTCCTACAACCTCGTCAAGTGGTACGTGCCCAAGGCGGAGCAGGTGTATTGAAAACTGTGAAAGGTGAAAGGTGAATGGTGAATGGTGAATGGTGACGCCTTCGCGTCCCCCCCTTGACAAAGGGGGGACAGGGGGGATTTGCCTCTGCCTTTCCTTTGACCCGACTCCTTTTACTTGAATGCAGCAGCTTGGTAACTATCTGTGAACAACCGCCTCCACGTCCCATCTCCTCACCGGAGAGGGACAGGGCGAGGGAAGATGAATGGGCAAGTACCTCTTAAAACGCGTAGCGATGCTCTTCCCCCTGCTCCTCGGGATCACGTTGATCACTTTCCTGGTGATCCACCTGGCGCCGGGCGAGCCGGTCGAGATGCAAACCTCCATGAGCCCCAAGGTCTCTGCGGCATCACGGCAGCGCCTGCGGGAGTTCTACGGCCTGGACAAGCCCCTTCCCGTCCAGTACGGCCTTTGGCTCTCCCACCTGGCCCGGTTCGACTTCGGCCGCTCCTTCGCGCCGGATAACCGCCCGGTCACGGACAAGATCGTTGAGCGCATCCCGGTCACGCTGTCGCTCAACGTCATCGCCCTGTTGCTCGAGTTCTGCCTCGCCATCCCCATCGGCATCCTGGCGGCGGTGCACAGGGACACGCTCCTGGACCGCAGCATCTCTGTCTTCGTCTTCGTAGGCTTTGCCGTGCCGACCTTCTGGCTGGCGCTCCTTTGCATGTACCTTTTCGGGGTGAAGCTGGGCTGGCTCCCGATTTCGGGCCTCCATTCCCTGGGGAGCGACAAACTCGCCTTCCTGCCGCGCATGGCGGATCTGGCCAAGCACCTCATCCTGCCGGTCGGCATCGCCACCTTCGGGAGCCTCGCCGGTCTCTCCCGCTACATGCGCTCGACCATGCTGGACGTCCTTTCCCAGGACTACATCACCACGGCGCGGGCCAAGGGAGTGAAGGAGCGGGTCGTTATCTATAAGCACGCCCTGAAGAACGCGCTCCTCCCGGTCATCACGCTGCTCGGTTTTTCGCTCCCGGGCCTGATCGGCGGCAGCGTCATCTTCGAGACCATCTTCGCCATCCCCGGAATGGGGCAACTCTTCTACCAGGGCGTCATGGCGCGTGACTATCCCCTGGTGATGGGGATCCTGGTCATCGGCGCATTCCTCACCCTGCTGGGGAACCTGGTTGCCGATCTCTGCTACGGCCTCGCGGACCCGCGCATCCGCCACGGGAGGGAGTAGCGATGAGCGAGATGAACCTCCCCAAGGGACGCGCTGGCGCGTCAGGCAGTTTTTGGCGGACGGTGCTATGGCGCCCGTATGGTGACCCGGCTTCCGCCCGGGCGAGCGGACCGTTGCGGGATTTCTGGGGGCGCTTCAGCGAAAACAACTTCGCCGTGGCCGCACTGGTGGTCATAGTCGTGCTGTTCATACTATCCCTCGGTGCCGCCTTCATCACGCCGTATGACCCCGATACCATAGATGCCTGGCGCGTGCTCCTCCCGCCGTCTTCCGCCCACTGGTTCGGTACCGATGAGCTTGGTCGTGATGTGCTGACCCGGGTGATTTACGGCGCGCGGGTGTCCCTGAAGGTGGGGTTCGTGGCAGTCGGCATCGCGGTCGTGATCGGGACTGTCGTCGGGCTCGTCGCCGGGTTCTATGGCGGGATGATGGACGCCGTCCTCATGCGGATTGTCGACATCGTGCTCTGCTTCCCGACCTTCTTCCTCATTCTTGCGGTGATCGCGATGTTGGAGCCGTCCATCTGGTACATCATGGTGATCATAGGCTTTACCGGGTGGACGGGAGTTGCCCGGCTCGTTCGCGCCGAAGTGCTGTCGCTGAAGAGCAGGGATTTTGTCCTTGCCGCCAGGGTGCTCGGTGCCTCCGATGCCAGGATCATCTTTCGGCATATCCTCCCCAACGCCCTGTCGCCTGTGCTCGTTTCCGCGACTCTCGGCGTGGCCGGTGCCATCCTGACGGAATCCGCACTCTCGTTCCTGGGTATCGGGGTCCAGCCGCCGACGCCGAGCTGGGGCAACATACTGACCTCCGGCAAGGACTACATCGAGTTTGCCTGGTGGCTCTCGCTCTTTCCCGGCATGGCCATCCTGGTCACCGTCCTCTCCTACAACCTGGTCGGCGAAGGGATCAGGGACGCCCTGGACCCGAGAAGGCGGTGAGGCAGGGGCACGTTCCTTGTTTTGGCGCGGGATGAAAATCTGATCAGGGCGGATAACACCAAGGCTCCGACAGCGGAGTTATTCAACTCGATTGCTCCATGGAAAATCAGATTTTATCCGAATTTCATCCCGCGCGGAAATCGAGGGCGGAGCTGCCGCTAAGTTTTGGATTTCAAGTTGCAACCTAAGAACCGAGAATTGATGTAAAGAGAGGAATTATGGGCGAGCTTTGCGAAGAAGGATTTGACGAGTTGAAGGTGGACAAGCGGGAATTCATCCCGGCTACCCTGGAAGACGAGGTGCGGGTAGACAAGCTGTGCAAGGATCTGTTGATGCGCTTCTACAACGAGAGCCTCGGAGCGGGCGTTGCACCTGAGGTGGCCACCGCCCTTGCCAGCGGCGCCGACTATTTCACACGGGATTTCGTGGTCTCCATCAAGAACCGCAGCATTTTCGATGAACGCCCAGGCCTCGTGCGGCAATTCGCCGGCAACTGGTACATCGTCAACACCCTTGAGCCGCTGATCTCGGAGATCGAGGGGTACCTGGCGGGAGTGAAGGAGTTCTACCGTTTCCTGCACGGCCACCAGCTCATTTCCCTGAAGTTCCTGCAGGCCATCGAGGCCGAGTGCGCCGATCTCGACTACTACGCCAGTCGCATCGAATCCTTCTGGGCCATAAAAGGGGACGGCTACCTGGCCTGGGAAAGGGAGTGCTCCCTCAAGGATCAAACTCCCGGCATCGTCGGCCAAGGCTGAATCGTCTTCCCCCTGGCCAAGGCTGAATCGTCTTCCGCCTGGCCAAGGCTGAATCGTCTTCCGCCTATAGTGGTACCGTATCGCCCCCCCCTGTAGCGGTGCCGTATCGTTCCCCCCTTGTGAAAGGGGGGACAGGGGGGATTCGCAGTTCCCCCCGTTGTTGTAGTTCATATAGAGAGCTGGTCATCTTCGCGCCCGGAAGGGCGCTCCTACGACAGAAACAGGAGTCCCGCCTGCTCAAGACCCTCCAATCGAAAGTCAGCAGCCAGAAGCTCTTCAAGCCAGGTGAAACCGTCGTCGTGGCGGTTTCCGGCGGGGTCGACTCTGTAGCACTGCTCGACATCCTGGCTCACCTCCAGGCCGAGCGCCTCGATCTGATCGTAGCCCACCTCAACCATTGCCTGAGAGGAGATGATTCCGACCAGGACGAGGAATTCGTCTCCCGCCTCGCTGCCGGCTACCGCATCCCTTTCATTTCCAGGCGTGCCGATGTGACAGCACTGGCCAAAGCTTCCCGTCTCTCCCTGGAGGATGCCGGAAGAAAAGCCCGCTACGCCTTCTTCGCCGAAATCGCCCAAGCCCATGGCGCCACCAGCATCGCCCTCGCCCATCATCTCGACGACCAGGCCGAAACGGTGCTGATCAGGCTGCTGCGCGGCGCCGGCGGCGGCGGCTTGAGCGCCATGTCACCGGTCTCGGCCGGAATGCTCAAACGGCCCCTGCTGCAGATATCCCGCTCCGAGCTGGAGCAGTACCTGAAATTGCGCGGGCTAACTCACCGGGTGGATGCGACCAATGCCGACACCGCCATACTCCGGAACAGCATCCGGCACGAGCTGATCCCCCTGCTGAGGAAGTACAACCCGAAGGTCTCAGAGCGTCTGGCGGCGACAGCCGAGATCCTGGCCTGCGACGAGGAACTCCTCGCCCAAATGACGGAGGAGACCTTTTCCCGGCTCTCACGTCGCGACCATGAGGGGACGATAGCCTTATGCACGGGCCCGGTTCTCAAAGAGCCACGTGGCCTCCGCCTGCGCCTGTACCGGCACGCCCTTTCGCAAGTGCGTGGCGACCTCCAGCGCATCGCGCTCTCCCATCTCGATGCCATCGACAGGCTGGCTGCCTCCGACCGCCCCAATGCCAGGGTCAAGCTCCCCGGAGAGTGCCTGGTGGTCCGCTGTTACGGCGATCTGACCTTCCACTGCGGAGCCGGCTGCAAGCCGCGGGCATGGGAGATAGGGATTGAAGGGGAGGGGAACTACCCCCTGCCGACCGGGGGAACCCTGGACGTACAGCGCATTCCGCGTCCGGCCGCTCTCGATGCCGGCTCGCGGCACATCGCCTTCCTTGACCCCCAGGCGGCCCCCTTTCCGTGGACCGTGAGGACCTTCCAGCCGGGTGACCGCTTCCGGCCGCTCGGCATGCAGGGGGGGCAGAAGGTCAAGGATTTTTTCATGAACGAGAAAGTCCCGCCGGAGGAACGACGTTCCATTCCGCTAGTGATCAGCGACGGTCGCATCGTCTGGATCGCGGGTCTCCGCCTCGCGAATGACGCCAGGGTTGGATCGGCGGCGGCTGACGTCCTGAGGGTGGAGGTTCATAATCCTTAAAGCTCTTGTCAATGTGGCACCTTTGTGGTAATCCTTTTGTTCATTTGAAATCTTTTTCGAAGTTTTAAGAATACGAAGTCGCAGGAAAAAATTTGCAGCTTTGGATCCTTTCATCAGAAATGAGCGGGGTCTGCGGCATATAAATAATCGGGAGGAAACTTGAACCAATTCTATAAGAACCTGGCCCTCTGGCTTGTGATCAGCCTGATGATGATCCTGCTGTTCAACCTCTTCAACAAGCCGAAGCCCGCCCAGGAAAAGCTCGATTACAGCGACTTCATCGAATCTGTCGAGACGGGCAAGGTCAAGAACGTACCTCGCCCCATCAGCAGCGTAACCATCCAGGGTAACGAAATCATAGGCAAGTTTGCAGACGGCAAGGAGTTCAGAAGCTACAAGCCTGCCGATGCCAACCTGACCGATAAACTGATCGCCAAGCACATCGCCGTCTCGGCCCGGCCCGAGGAGGAGCGCTTCTCCTGGTTCTCGCTGCTGGTTTCCTGGTTCCCCATCATCTTCCTGGTTGCGGTCTGGATCTTCTTCATGCGCCAGATGCAGGGCGGTGGCGGCAAGGCCATGGCCTTCGGCAAGAGCCGCGCCAAGCTCCTCACCGAGGCATCGGGAAAGGTAACCTTCGAGGACGTAGCCGGCATCGAGGAGGCCAAGGAGGAACTGGAGGAGATCATCTCCTTCCTCAAGGACCCGAAGAAGTTCACCAAGCTCGGCGGCCGCATCCCGAAAGGGGTGCTCCTCATGGGCCCCCCGGGCACCGGCAAGACCCTGCTGGCCCGCGCCATCGCCGGCGAGGCGGGCGTCCCCTTCTTCTCCATCTCCGGTTCCGACTTCGTGGAGATGTTCGTGGGCGTCGGCGCCAGCCGCGTGCGCGACCTCTTCGTGCAGGGCAAGAAGAGCGCACCGTGCATCATTTTCATCGATGAGATCGACGCAGTCGGCCGTCACCGTGGCGCCGGCCTCGGCGGCGGGCATGACGAGCGCGAGCAGACCCTGAACCAGCTCCTGGTCGAGATGGACGGCTTCGAATCCAACGAGGGTGTCATCCTGATCGCCGCCACCAACCGCCCCGACGTCCTCGATCCGGCGCTCCTGCGTCCGGGCCGCTTCGACCGCCAGGTGGTGGTGCCGCGCCCCGACGTGAAAGGGCGCGAGATGATCCTCAAGGTGCATACCAAGAAGACCCCGCTCTCCCCGGACGTCAACCTCGAAGTCATTGCCCGCGGGACCCCGGGCTTCTCCGGCGCCGACCTCTCCAACGTCGTGAACGAGGCTGCCCTCCTGGCCGCCCGCAAGGACAAGAGCGTGGTCGAGATGATCGACTTCGACGACGCCAAGGACAAGGTCCTCATGGGCGTCGAGCGCCGCTCGATGGTCATCTCCGAGGAAGAGAAGAAGAATACGGCCTACCACGAGGCGGGTCACACGCTGGTCGCCAAGCTCATCCCCGGCACCGACCCCGTGCACAAGGTCTCCATCATTCCGCGTGGCAGGGCGCTCGGCGTCACCATGCAGCTCCCGATCGAGGACAAGCACAGCTACTCCCGCGAGTCGCTTCTGGACCGCATCGCCGTCCTCATGGGCGGGCGCGTGGCCGAGGAGATCATCTTCAACTCCATGACCACCGGCGCCGGCAACGACATCGAGCGTGCCACCGAAATCGCCAGGAAGATGGTCTGCGAGTGGGGCATGAGCGAGAAGCTCGGTCCCGTCACCTTCGGCAAGAAGGATGAGCAGATCTTCCTCGGACGCGAGATGGCCACCCAGAAGAACTACTCCGAGTCGACCGCCGTAGAGATCGACCACGAGATCAGGCTGATCGTCGAGCAGAACTACGCCAGGGTCCAGGAGCTGCTGAAGGCCAACCTCGACTCGCTGCACAAGATCTCCCTCGCCCTCATCGAGAAGGAGAACCTCACCGGCGAAGAGGTCGACCGCATCATGGCAGGTGTGGATCTCTCCGCGACCGTCACGGTATGATGGAAGTTCCCGCAGCCTGGGAACTCTCCCGCCGCACCCTTTCGCTTGAACGTCCGCTGGTGATGGGCATCCTCAACGTCACCCCGGACTCCTTTTCCGACGGCAACCGCTTCTTCAGCCTGGAGGCTGCCGTGGAAAGGGCCCGGGAGATGGAAGGGGAGGGGGCGGACATCATCGATCTCGGCGGGGAAAGCACCCGTCCCAATGCGCCTCCTGTCGGGCTCGAAGAGGAGCTCCGGCGGGTGGTCCCGGTGATCGAGGCGCTGGCCGGCGAGGTCTCGGTGCCGATCTCGATCGACACCTACAAGGCCGGGGTAGCCCGCGCGGCCTGCGCAGCCGGGGCCGAGATAGTTAACGACGTCAGCGGGCTCTTCTTCGATCCGGAAATGGCCGGTGCCGTAGCCGAGGCCGATGCGGGCCTGGTCGTGATGCATACCAGGGGAAAGCCCCATGAGATGCAGTCGAACACCGACTACGACGATCTGATCGGCGAGGTCAGGGCCTACCTGGCCGATTCTTTGGCCCTTGCCGAGAGGTCAGGGATCAAGTCCTCCCGGATAGCCATCGATCCCGGCCTCGGGTTCGCCAAGAGCCTGCAGGGGAACCTCGAGCTGATCCGCAGGCTCTCCGAGTTCCTCCCCATGGGGCGGCCGATCCTGGTGGGGCCTTCGAGAAAGTCCTTCGTCGGAACGGTTCTCGGCAAAGGGGGAGGCGAGAGACTGTATGGCACCGCCGCCGCGGTCGCCGTTTCCGTCGTCAACGGGGCCTCGATAGTACGGGTACATGATGTGGCTGCCATGAGGGACGTTGCGGTCATGGCGCGGGCGCTCAGGTAGCGGCCGGCCCGAAATGCGATTACCGCCCCCGGAGGGGGAGGGTTAGGAGGGGGAGTAGCGGTCGAGTCGAAGCAGGCTTCCGCCCCCTGAAATCGGCCTTTTCATGGTGCGGATGAATTTTTTCCTGCAAAACATAGGCGTGCTGCGGGACCTCCTGGACCTGTCGCTGGCCGTCCTGATCATCTTCCGGCTCTCGAAGCTCACCAAGGAGGGGATGGCCCTGCGCATCCTCGCCGCCCTCTGCGCCCTCGTTGCGGGCCACCTCCTAGCGCGCCTCTTCTCCCTGCAGACCGTCCGGCTTCTCTTCGACACCTTCCTCGCCTCATCCGTGGTGGTCGTCGCGGTAATCTTCCAGACAGACATACGCAGGGGCTTCGCCGCGCTCACCCGCAGCCGTGGCGACAAGGACGCCGAGATGTCAGACGTCATCGACGAACTGGTCTTCGCGGTGGCCGGGCTCTCCCAGAAGCGGGTAGGGGCGTTGATCGTCCTCGAGCGGGGGATCCAGATCGACAGCTACCTCGCCGTCGGGACCGATATCGACGCCAAAGTCACCAGCGAGCTCATTTCCTCCATTTTCCTCCCCTACTCGCCGATCCACGACGGCGCCGTCATCATCCAGCACGGCAAGCTCACCAAGGCAGGCTGCTTCCTACCGCTGACGCAGAACCTCGAGGTCAGCAAGAGCCTCGGGACCAGGCATCGGGCCGCCATCGGTCTCACCGAACTTGTCGATGCCGTCGTGGTGGTCGTTTCCGAGGAAACCGGTGCCATCTCGGTCGTCGTCGGCGGCAGGAAAACGGACATACTGGAGCCCCCTGCGTTGGGCAAGATGTTGAGAAGGCTCGTTGAACCGAGGTGGCTCAAATGATACGTGTGCCCTCGCAGGAATCGGCCAACGCCGCCACCATCAGGGCGCTGTGCCTGCTGCTGGCAGGGCTCTTGTGGCTCAGCGTGATCGTGGAGCGGCCTGCCGAGACGAGACTTCAGGTTCCGGTCCTCCTCGAGCGGGTACCTGCCGGTCTCAGAGTCGTCTCGCCTCCTCCCGGGCAAGTCGAGGTCACGGTCTCAGGGCCACGGATAGCCCTCTGGCTGCTGCCGTACCGGAAGGTGAGCTGCAGGATCGATCTCGCCGGGGCCACAGCCGGAGCAAAGAGTTACACGGTGCAGGATGCCACCTTCCGTCTCCTCGATGGTGAGCTGAAGGTGGTACGCGTCCACCCGGCCACGGTCCCGCTGGAGCTGGCGAAAAGTTGAACCCTTAAGCATCCAAAACGAACTTTATTTCCCGAGGTGAACCATGAAGAAGCTTTTCGGTACCGACGGTGTCCGCGGAGTGGCCAACGTCTATCCGATGACCGCCGAGATGGCCATGCAGATAGGCCGCGCCGCCGCCTATACCTTCAAAAACAGCAAGAGACGGCACCGGATCGTCATCGGCAAGGATACCCGCCTCTCCGGCTACATGCTGGAGAGCGCCCTGGTGGCCGGTATCTGCTCGATGGGGGTCGACGTCCTGCTGGTAGGCCCGCTGCCGACCCCCGGCATCGCCAACATCACCTCCTCCATGCGCGCCGACGCGGGAGTGGTCATCTCCGCCTCCCACAACCCCTTCGAGGACAACGGCATCAAGTTCTTCTCCCGCGACGGCTTCAAGCTACCGGACGAGAAGGAGCTGATGATGGAGGAGCTGATCTTCTCCAAGCAGATCGATTCCCTCCGTCCCACCGCGAAGGAGGTCGGCAAGGCCTACAGGATCGATGACGCCGCCGGCCGCTACGTCGTCTTCCTGAAGAGCACCTTCCCCAAGGATCTCGATCTCTCCGGTCTGAAGATCGTCCTCGACTGCGCCAACGGCGCCGCCTACAAGGTAGCCCCCGCCGTCTTCGAGGAACTGGGCGCCGAGGTCATCCCCATCGGTATCAAACCGAACGGCACCAACATCAATGCCGACTGCGGCTCCCTTCATCCGGAGGTGATGAGCCAGGCGGTCAAGGAGAACGGAGCGGACCTCGGTATCGCCCTCGACGGCGACGCCGACCGCGTCATCTTCGTCGACGAGTATGGCAACGTCGTCGACGGCGACCGGATCATGGCCATCTGCGCCACCGAGATGATAAAGAACGGGACCCTCAAGCGCGACACGCTCGTTGCCACCGTGATGAGCAACATGGGGCTCGATATCGCCATGAAGAGGGCCGGCGGCCAGGTCGTCAAGACCGCCGTCGGTGACCGCTACGTTGTCGAAGAGATGGTCAAGGGGGGCTACAACCTGGGCGGCGAGCAGTCCGGGCACATGATCTTCCTCGATCACAACACCACCGGCGACGGAGTCCTTTCCGCGCTGCAGGTGCTGGCCATCATGCAGCGGCGCCAGAAGAGGCTCTCCGAGCTTGCCCTGGTCATGGAACCGCTGCCGCAGGTCCTGGTCAACGTGCGCCTGTCGCAGAAATCGGATATCATGCTGATTCCGGAAGTGGCGGAGCTGATTCGCGACGTGGAGGCCAAGCTCGACGGCGAGGGGCGGGTGCTCATCCGCTACTCCGGGACCGAGCCGCTGTTGAGGATCATGCTGGAGGGAAGCGACGAGGGGGAGATCCGCAACTGGGCGAACCAGATCGCCTCGACCGTTTCCAATGCGCTGGGAGGTGAAGAGCGTGGCTAAGCTGGGAGTGAACATCGATCATGTGGCAACGCTTCGCCAGGCGCGTGGCGGGACCGAGCCCGATCCGGTAGCGGCCGCGGCCATCGCCGAACTGGCCGGTGCCGACGGCATCACCATTCACCTCAGGGAAGACCGCCGTCACATCCAGGACCGTGACCTCCAGATCCTGCGTCAGACCGTGCAAACCCGGCTGAACCTGGAGATGGCCGCCACCGGGGAGATGGTCGGCATCGCCCTTTCAGTGAAGCCCGAAGCCTGCACCCTGGTCCCCGAGAAGCGGGCCGAGTTGACCACCGAGGGAGGCCTCGACGTGATCGGCAACAAGGCATCCCTGCAAGAGGCCATCGCGAAGCTTAAGGGTGGGGGGATCATCGTCAGTCTCTTCATCGATCCGGATCCCGCCCAGATCGAGGCCTCCAGCGAGGTAGGCGCCGACTACATCGAAATCCACACCGGCGCCTACGCCGAGGCGAAGAACGACAGGATACTGGTCGACCGGGAGCTCGCCAAGATAGAGAAGGCCGTGAAGCTTGCGAAGGATCTTGGCCTCGGCGTCAACGCCGGCCACGGGCTCAATTACACCAACGTGAAGAGGGTGGCGGCGATCGGTGGCATCGAGGAATACAACATCGGCCACTCCGTCATGTCCCGAGCCATCCTCGTTGGCCTGCACCAGGCCGTGCGCGAGATGGCGGAGCTGATCAAGACCGCCTGAGGACTGGCTGACACGGCTGAAGAGCGGGAGGATCTGATTGCTGTGATCCTCCCGTTTCCATTTAATGCGCTGCATCATTCAAGAGGCTTTTCATATGGATTGGTTGACCATTTTGGGCATCGCGGTGGCCCTGGCCATGGATGCCTTCGCCGTGGCTTTGGCCGCGGGAGCGGTACTTAATCCCCTTACCGGAGGACATCTTTTCCGGCTGGGCTTTCACTTCGGGCTGTTCCAGTTGCTCATGCCCATTATCGGCTGGCTGGCTGGCATGACCGTGCAGAAGTGGATCTCCGCCTATGACCACTGGGTCGCCTTTATCCTGCTGGCCTTTGTCGGCGGCAAGATGATCTACGAAGCATTTGGCCAGAAAGAAGAGGAATCCCCCGCTGATCCGACTCGCGGATTCACCATGATACTGCTGTCGATCGCCACCAGTATTGACGCCCTGGCCGTGGGACTCTCGCTCGCCATGCTAAACGTCAGCGTATGGATCCCGTCCGTGGTGATTGGCATAGTTGCCGCGGTACTCACTGTCCTGGGCATGCTGCTGGGGCGGCGCTTGGGTGGCAGCTGGGGCAAACCGGTAGAGATACTCGGCGGCCTGGTATTATGCGGCATCGGCTTGAAGATCCTGCTCGAGCACACTGTCCTGAAGTAAAAGCCCGGCTCCGAGAATCCCGGGTTCATTCTTCAAGTGAATTTTGACGCGCCTTCTGTTATTGTGCCGCAAGCTCTTC
>NZ_JBXKJL010000398.1:0-3274 GCF_056994735.1 Geomonas sp. | reverse complement strand
ACGGGAAACGTCTAGCCGGAACTCTCTTTCTGATCCCCACCCTCCATCTGCTGTTGTCCACCCACTCTTTTGCCGAAGTGCCGACAGGGAAAGCAGGAAAAGTCGCCGTCGAACACATCCGGGACGGCATGGCACAACCCGGCCCGGTGGATGAGACGCAGTCCAGGCTGCCGCGCTACTCGCCGGGCAAGCTGGTGGTGAAGCTCAAGGACGGCATGACGGTGGCGGCCCTGGCGACTGCCAAAGAGAAGCATAACCTGAAGATCAAGGAGAAAAATCTCTCCAACAATACCCACCACCGCTTCAAGAATATTTACGAGGTCCGGGCGGCAATCGACGCCGACCTCCCCGCCCTGGCTGCCGAACTCGGCGCCGACCCGGCGGTCGACTACGCCGAGCCGGTGGCCGTTTCCTTCACCCAGTTCACCCCCACGGATCCCCTGTACCCGCAACAATGGAGCCACAAGAACACCAGCGCCGCGGCCGGCTGGGACATAACCACCGGCAGCTCCTCGGTAATCGTCGCCGTGGTCGACACCGGGGTGGCCTACAACCACCCGGACCTCGCCGCCAACATCTGGCGCGACCCCCAGGGAAACCCCGGCAGGGACTTCGTCGATATCGACACCAGCGCCTGGATAAGCGCAGGCTACCAGCTCATTACCGGCGAGGACTACACCACGGCCGATAGCGACCCTGGCGACTACAACGGCCACGGCACCCACGTGGCAGGGATCATCGGCGCGGCGGGGAACAACGGCTTCGGCGTGGTCGGGGTCTGCCCGTCGTGCAGGATCATGCCGGTCCGGGCCGGTTTCTCCATCCGCTTGGGCAGCACCGATTACGGGTCCCTGGAATCGGACGACATCGCCAATGCCATCATCTATGCCGCGGATAACGGGGCTAAGGTCATCAACATGAGCTTCGGGGGGAGCTACTCGCAACTCCAGGCTGACGCGCTCAATTACGCCGACTCCAAGGGCGTGGTGCTCATTGCCGCGGCAGGCAACAGCAACACCTCCACCACCAACAACGCCTATCCCGGATATGCCGGCAACGTCCTCGCGGTTGCCGCCACCGGCCACCTGGACGAAAGGGCCTACTATTCCAACTACGGGTCCTGGGTCGACGTGGCAGCCCCCGGCGGAGACGCCGGCAGCTACCCCATTCTCAGCACCGTGCCGACCGTCGGCAGCCTGAGCGACCCCTCCGGCTACAAGGGGCTCTCCGGCACCTCCATGGCCTCGCCGTACGTAGCCGGGCTCGCAGGGCTCATCCTGTCCAAGAACCCAAACCTGACGAACCACCAGGTCATGGAAATCATCAAGCAGGGGGTCGACGTCTACAACGCCGACCTCCCCGACTCGGCGCTTTACATCGGGACCGGGAGGGTCAACGTGTACAAGGCCCTCACCTCCAACTCTTCCCCCACCGCTTCGGCCAGCATCTCGTCTCCAGCAGAGGATTTCATAGCCGGCAGCAGCATCACGATCAGCGGAAGCACGTCCGCCCCCTACCGGGTGCTGTACGGGACCGGGACCTACCCCTCCAACTGGATCGAGATCGCGTCCGGAGTGGCCACGAGCGGGGCCCTCGCCACCCTCAACCCGTCCATTGCAGCCACCCCCTTCGAGGGCTGCACCATCAAGGTGGTGGCCCAGGATCAGAATGGCAAGACGGAGACCGTGATCCACGGCACGGTGGGCAAAAACTTCCTCCCCGGCTGGCCGCAGCTCTACTCCAGCCTGAACAAGAACATCTCGCTCTGGAACGCCCCGAACCTGGGGGACCTCGACAACGACGGTCTGAACGAGATTATCATACCCGGCAATGACAGCTCGAACCGGGCCTTCATCAGTGCCTTCAAGCCAGACGGTACGCAAGCCCCGGGATGGCCGGTCACGGTGCCGGCCTCGTCGACGTACATCGATTACGGCGCCACCGTGGGTGACATCGACGGGGACGGAAACCTCGAGGTGGTGTTCCCGGTCTTCAACAGCCTCAACCCCAGCCTGAATGTCTATGACCGGTGGGGGAAGCTGCGCTGGTCGAAGAATCTCGAGGATAAGGACCACCCGGCGCTCAACGTCACCCTTGCCGACATCAACGGTGACGGCAAGGCCGAGATCATCACCCAGACCCTGAACTCGAAGCTTTATGCCCTCGATTACCGGGGAAACGTGCTGTGGTCCTACCTCCTTGGGGAATATGACTCCTGGTACAACTCCAAGACCGTCGCCGTGACGGACCTCGACGGAGACGGCAAGCCCGAGATCATCAAGAACGTGATCAGGAACATCAGGTACGGCAGCGGCGATACCTACCGGACCCTAGGCGGATCGCTGATGGCATTCAACAACGACGGGACCGTGCGCTGGCGCTACGACTGGCCGGAACCGGGGGAAGATATCACCAGCACCAAGTATTACAACCTCAATCCGATCGGCTCGCCCATAGTAGCCGATATCAACGGCGACGGCGCACCCGAGATCGTGGTCAAGCTCGGGGCCTGGAAGGGGAACGACACCGGTACCACCGAGAGCAATACCCGCTTCTACGCCTTCGACTACACCGGAAAGCTGGTGCCGGGATGGCCGGTAAAGACTGCCGGATATCCTGGCTGGAGTGAGCTGGCAGTGGCGGACCTCGAGAGGAACGGGCGCCGCGTGGTCATCGCCCCGAGCATGAACAGCGTGCTGGCCATCCGGGATAACGGCACCCTGCTCTTCCCTGCGGCTACCGTCAATCCCCAGGGGAATATGGCGGTTGCCGACGTCACCGGGGACGGGAAGCCGGACATAATCGCCTACGACGGGACGCACTTCAAGGTGATCCAGGCCGATGGTACCGTCTCGACCCTCGACATCACCGCCAGGAACACCGGCAGCAATATAAACAACACCCCCGTCCTCACCGACCTCAACAAGAGCGGCTCCGAGAAGCTGGTCTTCTTTGAGTCGGGGCTGCGGCCGGTCCTCTGGGCCTGGGACCTCGGGATTCCCCATGCCGCCGCAGCGGAACAGTGGACGCAGTATGCCGGGAATGCCGGACATACCGGCCTCATAGGCAGTCCGAGCCTCTCGCCGGTGAGCATCGCCACCTCGGCTCTGCCGGACGGCATGGCGGGAGCCCCCTACAGCCTCACCCTGGCCGCCACCGGCGGCACCCCCCCTTACTCGTGGTCGGTCACCCGCGGCTCTCTCATCGCCGGGCTGACCCTCGGCAGCGCTTCCGGCCTCCTCTCGGGAACGGCCAGCTTCCCCGGCACCTCGTC